>CALEMD010000178.1 GCA_937902945.1 uncultured Erysipelotrichaceae bacterium
GATGCAGCTGCTGTTACTTTGGTGGATGTTGGAGATGCATTGCAGGGCAGTATTCTGTGTTCACAGTCTTCAGGATCAGAAGTTCTGTCTTTAATGAATACAGTTGGATACGACTATCAGGTATTTGGCAATCGTGAATTTGATTACGGAATGGAAACAGCGCTTTCATTCATAGAACAGTCAAATGCAGAATATCTGGGTGTGAATTTCAGAGATCTAGCCGCAGATACGGAAGTCTTTCCTCCGTATGCTATACAGGAATATACGATAAACAATCAGACAGTGAAGATTGGATATGTAGGCATACTGACACCGGAAAGCATTGCTAAGGGAACACCTAAATACTTCCAGGATGCTGACGGCAATTTCATCTATTCTCTTGAAGCAGATACCAATGAGCAGTTCTATGCCACTGTGCAGACTGCTGTAGACTCTGCACTAGCTGAAGGTGCAGATTATATCATTGCCTTAGGACATCTAGGCAATTCGGGGGTAACAGAAGGCTGGTCATCAAAAGATGTCATTCAGAATACAGAAGGAATAGATGTTTTCTTAGATGGGCATGCGCATAGCGTAGTTGAATCGGAAGAAGTAACGGATAGGAATCAGGATAATGTACTGCTTACTGCTGTTGGCACAAAACTGCAGAACCTTGGGGCATTGATCATCACTCTGAATGATGATGGATCATTGCAGGCATCCAGCCACCTGATCAATACAGTCAGTGAAGCAGAAAAAGAATCCGAAAGCTATCAGACACTGGATACTGCAGTCAAGGAACTCGAAGACAAGTATTCCTATCTGATGGTAGAAGAAGGAAACAGTGCTTATGATCTTTGCATCTATGATCCGGTAAGCGAAGAACGGATGATCCGCAATCACGAAACAAATCTTGGAGACTATATTGCGGATGCATACAAAGCAGGTCTGAATGCTGATATTGGCATCATCAATGGCGGCAGTATCCGTGCAGATCTTGAAGCAGGAGACATTACCTTCCTTGATATAACAAACGTTCTGCCATACACAGGTACAGTAGATAAGATCAAAGCCAGCGGACAGGTGATTCTAGACTGCTTGGAAATGGGCTCAAGACTGTACCCAGAAGAGAGCGGCGGCTTCATACAGGTTTCCGGCATGACATATACCATTGACTCTGAAATGCCTTCATCTGTGGAAACAGATGCTCAGGGAATGTTTGTCAAAGTAAATGGCAATTACCGTGTAAAGGATGTAAAGGTGAATGGCGAAGACTTAGATCTTGAAAAGATATATACAGTTGCCATATCCGATTACTACTTTACACGGTAATTGCCATTTACTTTGACAAACATTCCCTG
>CALEMD010000179.1 GCA_937902945.1 uncultured Erysipelotrichaceae bacterium
AATGGATGGAACTATCAATTCAGTCTATCCTACCGGTCATGCAGTGCTGATGACTCTGGATAACGGAATAGAAGTGATGATTCATGTAGGCCTTGATTCCTATAAGATTGCCGGCGTGAACACAATCATGTGCAAGGCCGATGATCATGTTTCCAAAGGCGATGTTCTAGTGACTACAGATGTAAAGAAACTTAAGAAGAACGGATGTTCAACCATATCTCCGATTGTATTCCTGTCACAGGAAAAAATATCACTGACCAAAACAGATGCCATGGTTGATAACCAGGACGAGGGTTTTGTAACGATTGAGAGGTGAACCGTATGATCCGATGTATTGCAGTTTATCCTGCAGACAGACCTTCCAGCAAAGCAAGGCAATGGGAACAGTATATCAAGCAGGCGAAAGCAAATGGCTTTCAGGAAGTTTTCAGCACTATTCATCTGCCGGAATTTACTCTTGAAAAGCAGATCGATTCATTGCTGGTCCTTTCTGAACTTGTTCACAGATATAAAATGGATCTCTGTGTTGATATCGGAGGTTCTTATATTGCGGAAATTCTGAAGAATAAGGAACTGCTGCAGACAATCAGAAAATGCAGAATAGATACAGTACGTTTGGATTACGGCTATCATCACGATCAGATTGCACTTTTATACAAGAAACTGAAGCTGAAAGGTTTTGTTTTAAATGCATCTATATACTCTGCAGAAGAAGCTGAACAGGAAATACAGTTTCTGCAGAGTATTTCATCTGATTTGAGTATTAAGGGATGCCATAATTTCTATCCGATGCCGGAAACAGGATTGGATGCAGAATTTGCGAAAGAACAGGACAAGGTATTCAAACGATACAACCTGCCTGTGTTTTACTGCATACCTTCAATGACGAACCCGCGAGCTCCAATGCTGGCAGGACTGCCGACAATAGAAAAGCATCGCTATGCCGGCATTGAGAGTATTATGCTGGATCTGATTCACAGCTATGACTGCGATGCTATTATGCTGGCAGATGAATTCTGTGATGAATCAGAATTGATAAAAATCAATCGCATTCTTGAGAAGAAACCTATACCTATTCATGTGCTGTTCTATAAAGTCTCATCAGAAGAAAAAGAAATCGTATTGAAGAGCCATGTGTTTAGATATGACAGCAATTCAAGTATTCTTAGAAGTCAGACAAGCAGAGAAATGGCCTGCTTTGCAAAACAGATTATTCCTTGTTCCTGTACAAAAAGGCATGCAAGGGATATTGTGATCCTCAACAGGAATGCAAAGCGCTACAGTGGGGAAATGCAGGTGGCTGAATGCGAATTGCCTCGCAGCACCATGATGAATGTAATCGGGAAAATCGATCCGCAGTCAATGGAACTGCTTTCGTACTATCGCTTTGGCTATACGTATGAATTTTTGGAGAAAGCATAATTATGATAACTGTCGCAAATACAGATGATATTCAAGCAATTGCAAATGACTGGAATTCCTATTTTGGGTGTGAAATAAGCAGTGAGATGTTCGCACGGATCTATTATGCAAATGAATCCAGGGATCCATCTGCTTTCTTTATTGAAAAAGAAGATAATCAGATTGTTGGGTTTTGCATAGGCATCAAACGCAGAGTGCCATATCTTGATAGAGGTCTTGAAGAAGAGAAGGCATTTTTATTGGCGATTGGAGTAAAGAAGGAGTATCGCAATAAAGGAATTGGGACTTCGCTTCTAAAGCGATTTGAACAGTATTATGCTGAGAATTCGCGGATCATTGCGGTTGGACAGTTCAGTCCATATTATTTCTTCCCAGCAGTTGAAGAAAACTCAGAAGCATTTCATCTGTTTCTTGCGAATGGCTATAAACCATATGACAAGTGCTTTGGAATGCACATGAATCTCACTGACTATAAGAAACCGGATGATATATGCAGGTTTCAGAAAAAGAGAGAAGAGGAAGGCTTTCGCTTCTGCAATTATAACGAGAAGTATGCATTGGAGCTTCTTCAGTTTGTAGAAAACAGTTTTACTGCCGGCTGGTATTATTCTATATGTTCAGCGGTTCTGAATGAACATGCAGAAAGAACCGTATTGCTGGCAATAAAAGATGCACATATAATTGGATATATCCAAAGAGAATTCGATTATGATCCAAACCGCTTTGGCCCGTTTGGAGTATCAGAAGAATATCGGAATAAGGGAATTGGTGCCATACTCCTTCATAACTGCTGGCAGGAAATGGCACATGAAGGAAAACAATTTGCATATTTTAAAACAACGGATGAACTTGCACAGAAATTCTATCTGCGCAATGGCATGACAACCGATAAGGTGATGTGGCATATGAAGAAGGAAATTGAGGAAAAAGGATGATTGTTACCCAGGAAATTAAAACAACTGCTGAGGAATTCTTTGAATATCTTTTACGTATGCAGCAGCGGGCTATACAGACAACTTCCAGGGGACTGGTTGATTTTGAAACAATCATGCAGGGCATCACGTATGAATGCTTTACAAGCCGAAAGAAAGATACTCATTATTCTATAATGATGACAGTGAAGCCTTGTATAAAGAATGAACTGATGGATGTGACATACAGAACAAAGGATGCGGTGGTGCATTACTGCTATCGTCTGAAAGATACTCCAGCAGGATGTGAAGTGACCTATTCAGAAGAAAGCACACCGATGAAAAATGGTGTTGAAAAGACAATGGGCGCATTTCAGTCTGCCATGCATGAAAGAAAAGCAAGAAGGCAGGCTGTGAAATCCATTCGGGCAATGGAGCATGCTGTACATGCCCGCAATGAACATGTACTGGAGAAGAAATGATTGATACTCTTGTTTCAGATTTAGATGGAACACTGCTGAATGCAGTTAAGGAAATAAACGATGACGACATATCCATGCTGCATCAATGGGTTGAACTGGGTCATCATTTTCTGCCTGCCAGCGGCCGCAATGTAGAAATGATCAGAAATCTTGCAGAATCATATCATTTTCCTTGCTGCGATATGATTGCTTATACGGGAGCACAGCTTTTAATCAATGGCGAAACTGCTGCAGAGTATCCGATTGAAGAACAGGAACTCATGAACTTTTATATAGGCATGTCTGAGTTCAATGAAGAGATTGACTATCAGTTCAGAGGAATTGATAATTCATCATTTGGACTTCATGAAAAAGGTCTCTTCTATAAGAAGCTTGTATTAGGTGCTCAGATGAAGCGATCAGATGTTGTTCAGCAGCCATTGGAAAACTATTTCTCATTGGATATAAAACCGGAGATCATGAAAATATTTTTTGTTGCCTCAGACGATAATGCAGTGAAAATGGGTCATATCCTGCATGACAGATTTGATGGAATTATGACAGTCAGTGCAAGCGGTGAAACGTATTATGAACTATGCTCGCTGAAAGCAAATAAAGGAATTGCCCTGACTGAGTATATGAGAATTAAAGGTATTGAACCTTGCTCTGTGGCCGCGGTCGGTGATGCGGAAAACGATATATCAATGCTGCAGGCAGCTGGATATCCTTTTGCAATGCAGAATGCGGATCCGTGTGTCAAAGCATATGGAAAGTCTGCCGCCTCAGTGGCAGATGTGATTCGGCAATGCATGAAGAGCAATGGCGAACAATGATATTTAGTAGAATATGGACTTGAAGTCCATATTCTACTAAATATTATCGCAAATAAAAAGCCGATGTGTTCGGCTGTTCATTGCTTGATGGTGGGAGATGTGGGACTCGAACCCATACGCCGAAGCATCAGCTCCTAAAGCTGACGTGTCTGCCAATTCCACCAATCTCCCATTGTTTCTGCAATCAGCAGAAGCGAAATTATTATATCATATAGAACTAACTAATGTGATCAAGAAAATATGGAAGCTGTTTCTGCCACCATGACCAGTCATGGGCTACATCGGTACCCCATATATCTGCCCATGCGGGAACATCTTTGTATTCAAACAGTTCTTTCATGCGTTTCAGATCTTCAAGCATTGGATGTTCCCAAGCACCTTGACCTGCACACATGATGATTCTGCGGGAACGGTACATTTCTACAAATGGATGATCATATGCCATGCCTTCAATATAGTTGACTGGCGAATTGGCGTACAGAAGATCATCATTGTAATCGCCAAAGAAATAATGCATGTTATAAGCACCGGAGAGAGCAATGCATCCTCTGAAAAGATCCGGTCTTCGCAATAGAAAGTTCAAAGCATGGCTGGCTCCCATAGAGCAGCCTGTTGTATAGATTCCTCCAGCATAGTAGCCTTCATTGCTCTGCCTGCTGAACTCAATGATGCGAGGGCATAGTTCTTCAGTGATATAGCGATAGTATGCTTCCTGTGCTTCTGTGCGTTTTCTGCCATCTGTATTCTGGCTGCTCCAGCTGTTTCTGTCATTTGAATCAGCACAGAACATCTGGATGCGTCCTGATTCAATGAATGGCTTGGCAGCTTCAATCATACCGTTGTTTTCATAGTCGAAGAAGCGTCCATCCTGAGAAGGGAAAACCAGGAAGGGAATGCCGGCAAAGCCATATATCTTGTACTCCATGTCACGCGACAGGGCGGTACTGTATTCCTTGCGGTAGACTGTATTCATTTCTTGATGTTTTCCTCTTTCTCATATACAAACTTAGCAAATTCTTTGACTTCTTTTTCTGTTTTGAATTTTGCAATATAGAAGTCATCACCCATGGCACTTGTCAGTATCTGCGGCATTCTTTCATGCATGCAGATGGCCTGTCCATATTTCTTATAGACTTCCATGCTGCTGTGCTTATAGCTGGCAATGTGACGCATGCCAGTATATGTGCAGAAGTAAGGACGCGAAGTGCTGTACTGAATTTCATTGAACATGCACATGTTTGCATAGATCATATAGACATTCACATCATTCGCAAAGTCCATCATATCCGGAGTATAGCCTCCAGGCGGACGCATGTTGACTTCTAAGCCTACAAGATCTCCTTTATGACCAAGACCTTTTTTATCTTCGCTGAGGCGGAAGTATTCGGTATGGAAGAAGCGGCCGCGGATATTGAATGCCTGGATGACTGCAGTTCCCATTTTGACTAGGTCTTCCGGTATGTCTCTGACTGAATAGTAGAAGCATTCACCCTGCTCATTGACAATATCCATGATCGGAGTAGGAAATATATGAGAAGTCTGGAAAATAATATTTCCCGTCTGATCGGTAATGCCATCAAATGACTGAATATATCCAGGCACAAATTCTTCCATGATGTACTGTTTCTTCAGATTCTGACGGTAGAAAGCTTCCAGCTCTGTGTCATTGCTGATCTTCCATGTAGCATTTGCGCCTACACCGTCATCAGGTTTTACAATGACTGGGTATCCGACTTCCTTAATGAATGCCTGTCCTAATGGAAGGGTGGAAACTAAATGGTAACGGGCACACGGAACGCCGGCTTTTTTATAGTAGCTCTTCATGTTTGACTTCAGTTTGTAGCGCATGACATCCTGGGTCTTGTCTCCAGTAGTGATATTGAAGTCAGTACGCAGACGCGCATCCTGTTCCAGCCAGAATTCATTGTTGCTTTCCAGCCAGTCGATCTTTCCGTGCTTATGTGCAAACCATGCCACAGCACGGTATACCTCGTCATAATCCATCAGTGAATGTACCTGATAGTATTCATCCATGCTGTTTTTGATCTCAGGACTCAGAGATTCATATAGATCCTCACCAATGCAAAGGGAAGTGCCGCCTATCTCTTTCCATGCTTTCGGAAACTGGTAATACGTTTTCGGGAAAGTAGGTGATATGAACACAAAGTTTTTCATAGTATAAACCCCCTTACCATGCAATAAATTTTATCACAATTCCTATTCAGACGTATGGGGGAATGCGTATTGGCGTATAATATATTCATATACGGAGGTGCCTCATGACACATCAAGATGCAGAAAGATGCCTGCTGTGCAGAAATGCACGCTGTCAGACTGCCTGTCCAATTCACACACCGATACCGCAGATCATAGATCTGTATCGCAGCGGAAACAGAATGGAAGAGGCAGGAAAACTGCTTTTTGACAATAATCCGCTTTCAGCAGTGACTTCACAGGTCTGCAATTGGCAGAACGCCTGCTTTGGCCACTGTATACTCAATGCGAAGAAACAGCCGATTCACTTTTATGAAATTGAGCAGGAGATTTCCTGCAGCTATCTGCAGTCAGCCACACCGGAAAGAGAGCCGGATAATGGAATCGGCATAGCTGTGATCGGCGGCGGTTCTGCCGGCATAACAGCCGCAATACTGCTTGCAGAAAAAGGATACAGAGTATCACTCTATGAGAAGCAGAAACAGCTAGGCGGTGTGCTGCGCTATGGCATACCGGAGTTCCGTCTGGATAAGAAGTATATAGACCGTTATGAAAGCATCCTGCTCGATATGCAGGTGAATATTCATACCAATGCAGTATGCGGCAAAGACTATACACCGAAGTCTCTTCTTGCTGATGGAAACAAAGCAGTATTCATTGCATTGGGTGCAGAAACACCTTCTGCGCTGCGTATTCCTGGAGAAGACAGGCCATCCGTTATCTATGCCATTGATTATCTTAAGAAGCCGAATGCATATTCTCTTGGCAGAAAAGTCATTGTCATAGGCGGCGGCAATGTAGCAATGGATGCCTGCCGCACTGCAGCTAGAAATGGCGCTGACACATGGGTATACTATCGCAAGACATTTGAAAATATGCCGGCTAACGGGAATGAAGTAGAAGAAGCAAAAGCGGATGGCGTACAGTTTGCTGTATTTGAAGCTCCAGTTGAAGTTAAGGAGCATTCTGTTATCTTCAGAAAATGTGAGAATATAACTGATGAAAATGGAAAGCTTAAGACAAGAATTATTCCAGAAACAGATCATGAGGTGGAATGTGATACACTGATTGTTGCAGTCAGTGAAAGAACAGACAGAGATCTATTGGCTTCACTGGATCTGAAACTGAATGAATGGGGATGCATTGATACGGATACAGATGGCAGAACATCAATGGAAGGTGTATATGCATCTGGAGATTCGGTATATGGACCATCCACTGTTATTCAAGCAGCTGCCGGTGCAAAGAAAGCCTCTGAGGCAATTGATGCTTACTGCAGCATAGAAAGAAAAGGAAATAACGAATGGACGAATTGCAGAAAGCAAGAAAAGAAATTGACCAGGTAGATAAGCAGATGACAGATCTGTTTATAAAGAGATTTGAAGCAGTGAAGAAGGTGCTGGAATACAAACTTGACAACCATCTGCCAATCAAGGATGAAGGCAGAGAAGCAGAGATCATGGCCCGCAATCTGGCAAGAATCAGTGATGAAGATCTGCAGCCATACTTTCAGGATTATTTTGCATATCTGATGGATGTATCGAAAAGGTATCAGAAGGACCTATTGAATTCAAAGTAGAATTTAACTATCAGGAATTCAAGTAGTTTTGTGAAAAAGTCTGAAAATAGAAACATTTGAATTCAAGTTCTTT
>CALEMD010000180.1 GCA_937902945.1 uncultured Erysipelotrichaceae bacterium
TGTTCTCTACCCCTCCGCTATTTCTCATTTACACAAGATTTGGTACAGACCCAAATTTTCTTGAGTTTATATTTCTGCGTATCTGGATGATCCACTTCAAAGATATGCATCTTGTCATTGGTATTGCGAAAAGAATAGGTGTCCATGCCGGCTCCACAGATGACATATTGGCAGTGTGGATGCAGTGCAGCAAATTTTTGCAGCTCTGTTTCAGCGAATGCAATTCTCGCCAGAGGAATCGGTGTGATATAACGATTCAATGTTGTTAGAATATCTTTTGCAGCAATATCTGCATTTGGATCAAGGGCTTCGGTATCAAAGTTTTTCACAATTAACTGCTTGATCGTTTCGTACTGATCACGTCCCATTAAATCAAATGCCAGATAATCGTCATAGATTTTATTTTTTTCATAAGTGGAATGATATGCTCGTGCAAATGAGCACAGTTCTGCGGTGATGCTTTCTCTTTTTTCTATCATGTTCTCTTGTCCTCTGCGTATAAAAAAATCCCATCGAAGTATAGATATTTCTATCTAAATATTTCGACGGGATTGGTTCAATATGAATTCTAATAATGCATGTTCCCGCCTATTGTTTACAGCAGAGACAGCAACAGAAAGATGGCATGAAGAAAACAGATGCAACAGTATTGATATTCATATTTTCTTTACTTGACTGTTTTCTCATCTAGCTCTCCTCTTTTAAATTATCACGATTATACTTTTCAGAATAGATCGTGTCAACGAATATGTTCTCAGTGGGTGCTGATTGCTCACTACTTTTTGCCAGCTAGGTCTTTTAATGCATCTAATGAAGTGACTTTCTTTGAATAGAGAGTCAATGGAGCAGAGGATGTATCACCAATCGATGTCAGATCATATCTCTGTGATTTGATTTCTGACTGCAGATAAGCTTTATGCTGAAATGCATTCAGATCTATCTCACCGCTATTCAGTGCTTCATTCGGCAGATTGTAGGCATCAAATGTTACAACATCAATATAGATACCGGCATTTTCTTCATCAAGTACTTTCTGTACAGCCTTCCAGACATCACTTGCTCCGCATACACCTACCTTAATATCTTTCTTGCCGTCTTTAGATGTATTGTATCCCTCGATCTTCTGAACGAAGTCAGCGTCAACGGTATAGTTCTTATCATAATCAAAGGCAGGAATGGATGCCTCTTTGTTCTTTTCCAGAATATATTCTGCGACAATCTGTGTCTGATATGCTTTGACAATCGTCTTGTAGTCGGCGTTGTCTTTATCTGCTGTTCTTGCGACAATGACGTTGATGTATGGATTGTCAGAACCAACTTCCTGTACTTCAGTGATTAAGCCGTCTTTGCTTGGAGACAGTCCCGCGGGTACTGCATACGTGCCGTTGATTGTGGAAGCTCCATAATCATCTAAAGTGGCAACCAATGTATTGGCAGCGGCAGGTACGATTTCAATGTTGTAAATATATTTTGTGACATCTTTTAATTCAGGTGTGTAACCAGCACTGGCATTGACTTCAATCAAGCCGGCTTTGGCAAGCAGATTAATTGCTCTTGCCTGGTTTGTTGCATCGCTCGGAACACCAATTTTAATAGCTTCGCCAGTAGATTTTGCACTGGCGGAAGAAGTATTTGTTGCAGAATTCGATGCAGATGCAGAACATCCGACCGTAAACAATGAAGAAGCGATAAGTAGTATTACGGCTGTTTTTTTAAAAGTAATTTTGTTCATAAGTTTTCCCTCTCATTTCAAATGGAATATTTCTTTATTCAATGTTGCTTTTGCTAAGGCATTGCCAATGATCTGGATCAGTGAAACAAAGACTAACAGCAGAATGACACAGAGATTGACAACATCCTGATAATGCATGTTCTGCCCCTGGTTGATGGCAAAGCTGCCAATTCCACCTGCACCGACTGCACCGGCTGCCGTTGTTAGACCAATCAGAGAAATTGCAGTGATGGTGATGACACGAATCAAGTCAGGAAGTGCTTCCTTCAGATAGACACGGAAGATGATTCCAACTGTACCGCTTCCCATGGAACGTGCTGCTTCAATCTTTCCAGGATCGACATCAGCCAGAGCACTTTCGACTTGGCGGGTGAAGAATGGTACCGCTCCGAAGACAAGTGGAACAACGGCTCCTTTGACACCAATGGCTGTTCCTGTCAACAGACGAGAAAGGGGAATCAAAAAGATCAGCAGGATGATGAATGGAATGGAACGGAAAATGTTGGTTACTGTTTCAAAGATGAGATGAATCGTACGATTCGGCTTAATGCCGTCTGGTTTAGAAATAATCAGCAGAATGCCGAACAGACCGCCAAATAACAATGTCAGGATGCCAGAGAAGAAGAACATCTGAAATGTTGCATGCAGACTGTCTAGAAACATGTTCCAGTAATTTGCTACATTCGGAAACCATGATGCAAATGGTTCAGGCATGATGGATTACCTCTACTTCCACACCGTGTTCTTGGAAGAAATTTACGGCATTTTTAATATTTTCAGGAAGACCGCTGATCTCAGCAATGATGCCGCCAAGAGCACTGCCGGAGACAACATCTACATTTGCCAAGGCGATACTGACATCAACGTTGTAATTGCGGGAGACTTCTGAGATCAACGCATTACCGACGGCATCTTTCGTAAATATTAACTTGATCAGCTTCCGGTCATCTTCTTCCAGAACACTGACTGCTTTTGTGGCAATCAGTTTATCAATATTACTGAGCCCGGATGAACTTTCGACAAACTTCTTTGTAATGATTTGCTGCGGATGAGCAAAGACGTTGTATACATCTCCTTCTTCTACGACTCTGCCGTCCTCCATGACGGCCACACGGTCAGCAGCTTCTTTGATAACTGCCATTTCATGAGTGATAATGACTATCGTCAGACCAAGCTGATGATTTAATTCCTTGAGCAGATGCAGGATGGATTCTGTCGCATCAGGATCCAAAGCGGAAGTTGCTTCGTCACTCAGCAGTACTTTGGGCGAATCTGCCAATGCTCTTGCAATAGCAACTCGTTGCTTCTGCCCTCCGGAAAGTTGATTGGGATATACATTTCTTTTATCTTCCAAATTGACTAGTTTAAGTAGTTCATTGACTTTTGCCTGAATTTCCAATCGGTCCAGTCCGGTGTATTTCAAGGGATAAGCAATGTTGTCAAAGACAGTTTCTCTGTCCAACAAATTGAAGTGCTGGAAGATCATGCCGATGGAACGTCTGAGTCTGCGCAGATCTGCATCACTCATTTTTTTTTCTTTCTCTTCTTTTGATAAGAAGAGTTTTCCTTTATCCGCACGTACTGTACCAAATCCCTCAATGGAAATCGTGCCGCTCTCAGGTCTTTCTAGAAAGTTGATACATCGGACCAAGGTGCTTTTCCCAGCGCCTGAGTAACCAATGATGCCGAAGATTTCACCGTCTTTGATATGAAGAGATACATCATTCACGGCATTGATATTGCTTTTTTTTAAAACAAAGGTTTTGTTTAGGTGATTGATTTCAATCATAATTTATCCTCACATTTCCAAAAAGAAAGGAAGCTTTCTGCTTCCCGATGTTCTATCTGCGATACTGGCTTAAAAGAAGCGGGATCGACTCGGACACCGGATATTTCTTCTGTACATACACATCATCATCTTTATAAATCCACATTTGTTTTTCATCAGAATCAATCCTCCTTTTCTTTATTAGGTACAGTTTATCTTTTCTCACGTCTCTTGCCTAATTGCAATAATCTTGTAGCAGCCATCAATTTAATTTATACTTCAAAATATTTTTTTAATTCATTGATATAATCTTCTGCTATATCAGATAAAATCGTATGGCTTCTAATAATATAACCAATCTCCATAACAGTGTTTGGATTCTTTTTGTCTGCCTGATAAGGCACAGCAACGTAATCATTTCCATTTTCGAACAGTAAACAATTTTGTGGATGACAAGTCCTGTATTTAAGGCCTTTT
>CALEMD010000181.1 GCA_937902945.1 uncultured Erysipelotrichaceae bacterium
AACTGCAGGGTCATTCATGGATTCAGTCACTTGAATATATATCTTTCTGTTGGAGTTAGAAGCAATAAAATCGATTTCGTGATTCTGAATTTTCCCTATTGCTGTATCAAATCCTCTGCGCTTCAATTCAAAGAAAACAATGTTTTCAATGATATGACCTATATCTGTATCACGATAGCCAAGAAGATAATTCCGCAAACCCACATCAACAATATAGTATTTGCCTAGTGTGCGAAGATATTCTTTTCCCTTTATATCAAAGCGCTTAATTTCATAAAAGACAAAGGATTCAAGAAGTGATGCTATATATGCCTGTACAGTGTTGACTGATGGACTTCCTTTATGAGAACTGCTCAGCAGTTTCTCGTTTTTCAAAATGTTTGCGATTGAATTTGAAGAAGTGCTGTTTCCAATATTGTCAGCAAGGAACAGAATTATTCTGCGCAATAGTTCCGGATCTGAAATCTGGCTTTGGTTCTGCCTTTTGTCACGTTCGAGTATATCGCGTACGACGACGGTTGAGTAAATGCCATCAAGAAGTATATTGGCTTTATCGTTATCAAGACCAATGTCGGCAATGCCAGGCATTCCGCCAAAACGCATGTATACAGTCAGCATCTGCTCGGCGGTAAAAATGTTGTTGGCAGTATCGGTAATTGTCCAGTGAACATCTCCTGCAGGGTTTTGAGTTTTTTGTACCTTATATCCATGAAAATCCAGAAACTCTTTGAAAGAAAGAGGAAGCATTTTGATTTCGATGCTTCTGCCAGCAAGGTATGTTGCATACTCAGATGATAAAAGACATGCGTTTGAACCTGTTATATAAATGTCGCAGTCGAAATCTACTCGAAAAGAATTGACAGCGTCCTGCCACTGTGGGATGCGCTGAATTTCATCAAAGAAGAGATAGACGCGTTTGTCTGTTGGAAGATGTTCTTCTACATATCTGTACAGTTCGGTGGGGGTCATATTCTGAAATTGAAAAGATTCGAAATTCATTTCGATAATCTGTTTGTCTGTTATCCCATTCTGGCGCAAATGCTGCGCCATCAGTCTCAGAAGGCTCGATTTGCCGCAGCGGCGTATTCCAGTAATGATTTTCACTGGTTCTGAATCTTGAAAAGCAATCAGACGGTTTAGATACAAATCGCGATTATGGAGTTTATCGGATATTTTCTGCATTCTGCTCACCTCTGATACAACGATAGCACAAAATTAATAAATATTAAAGTTTATGCATTTAATTGCAAAAACTCTGAAAATGTAAAAGTTTATGCAATCAAATGCATAAACAAATGCAGACAGAAGTCCTATTTCTGCTTTAGGATCTGTTTCAGAGAGGATTCGTTGAGCAGATTGACAGTCTGCATATGACCATTGCAGAAAACACACCAGTTATTGAAGACGCCTGGCAGATCCTTGGCTTTCTTCAGAGTATCTACATGATGAAAATGAACAGGAACTCCATTGCTTTGACAGTACTTCCGCGTATAGGAGATATAGTAATCAATGAAAGGGCATTGATCATCATAGTAGATATGAAGTTCTTTGTCCTTGATGATTCCCCTTCTTGCAGTGTCAGTAAAGCGGGCAGGAGCATTGTCAAAGGATAATGCAAGAAGTCTGTATCCGCCTGTGGCTGTATCAACTGTTCTGAAGCCAAAGCTTTCTGCAAATGACTGATCGCTGAGCCATGCTTTCTGCTTGTCAGCAGCCAGCATGCATATACCCGATTTACCCTGTTTCTTTGCATCATTGATGCAGTATTCCATCAATTGTCTTCCATATCCCTTGCCCTTGTATTCGCCGTTCACCCACAGGCAGTAGATATACAGATAGTTATCCGCATTGATAGGGACCCAGGCAGTTTCTGCTGGAGCATATTCAATGAATACACATCCTTTCACATCCAGCTTTCTGAAAACATGGCCTTCTGAAAGTCTTTGTGCCAGCCATTTCCGTTTTGCCTCTACGCCTGGGTGCACAGTTTTTGTGCGGATAATGCAGCAAAGATGTTCTTTGCCAAGATTTTCTTCTGTCAGATTGATGAAGGTATTTTCCATATTGTCTCCTGAAAGTTGCTTCTGGGCTGAATTCACTTATACTTAATTATAGTCACTGAAGTGAATGCGAGGTAGAGGATGAACTGGATAGATATAGCATTATGCATAATTGATGCAGGCGTTATGGTTATGCTTGTGCGCATGATACTGAATTCAAAGAGTGTGAGAATAGAGATTCCTATATCCTTCAGCTGGATAATGCCGGTGGCTTTCTTTGCGATCGGTCTTATATCGCTGCTGAGTTTTTCGGGAGTGTTTAGGTTTATTCAAGCAGGCTTGATGGTTCTTTACGGATGTGTTCTTCTGGGAATGAAGACAGGTCTCAGTGTAAGCGGAATGATTATTATGGGGGATCGGACTCCATATCGTGAAATGCGGAATATCACCGTTAAGGATGGACTGTTCACATATACATGCAAAAAAGGGCCGATGGAATTCAAAATAGACCCTGAAAAGGAACAGGAAATCTATGAGTATATCGAGAGACAGAAAAAATAATCAGGATACAGAATCAGGAAGATTCCGTATGCCGAACTGATAGACAGATCTGCTGATCACTGCAGTTCCTTTAGCAATATACTGCGTGTTCAGAAAGCTCAGGTAAGCACCGGGTGTGACAAAACCATTCAGATCAATCAGTCTTAGGTCTGGGTTTCGAATCAGCTCATCAGCCAATAGAACGCAGTTCGTACTGCCGACAAAGTATGTGCGGAATTTCCCTTGGGAGAATTTGAACATTTTAGCATGGGTATGCTTATAGACACGTGATGCATAATCATGTATCTGTGAGTCATCTTCATGCTTTTCTTCTGCAATCTCTGCTAAGCATTTCCATGGAACAGTGCGAGCCATCATTTCTGCGATTCTTTTTTCAAGTTTCTGTCTGTCGGTATCATTCAATCGAATGCCATAGCCAACGACAATTTTCTTTTCTCCATCCAATGCATTCTGCAGAAATTTCCGCTGATCGGATTGGATCAAGACACCATCTCCCAATGTGCCCATGAGTTTTCTGTTCTGAGGATCATGGCATCCATAGGAATAGATGGTTCCTTTATAGGCGATATCAAGATGTCCAAAGGATTCCGGTCCATGTCCATTGAGATAGAGATATACCTCTAAATCATGCGGCTCTTCTGCTTTCAATGGCAGGCCGTTGGAATCCTGCAGCAGATGGTGTATTGAAACGTAAGCACGCAGCGGAAGGAATGCATTCAGAATAACAGGAAGTGAAACTGTGACAGCAGTATGCTTTCGGCCATATTCTTTCTTTGCCAGATTCAAGTGGGTCAATAGAGAGATGCCTCCATAGAAGCAGAAATAGACACCTGCCGCTGCCGCAAGCAGCCAGGATTTGCTGCCCATATTCGGAGACCAGATCAGAAATGTGCCAAGCAGAATACTGAAGATTCCATTAAACAATTTCTGCGGTGCACCTTTCAGGCGATCCTGCAGACATACATAAAAGTTGATGAATGAAATCAAGCCGTGGGCGACAATCCACCAGCCTACAAACACATATACAAATGACATGAATTTGGCTGGAACGCTGAGTATATAGATGGCAAACAGGAAATCAAAGATGATCAGGAATGTATCCAGTTTTGTTTTCTGCTTATCATGGTGAAGCAGATTGATGATCATGGCTGCCGGTGTATAGAAAAAGAATACAACAGTCAGGATATACAGAACTTTCCAGCTGGCATTGGAGTGGATCAGGAAAAGGATGCCTATGATGATTGCCAATAGGTCAACAGGTATGTTTCCGGCAAAAAAGAGGTTGTTCTTTTTCATGAATGATATCGTATCACGAAATACATGAGTTTTGGGCAAATGAAAAGCAGGCTTTTCACCTGCTTGTTACAGTTCACACCTATAACGAGCAGATTAAAGCACTGAAGACTGAATGAATCA
>CALEMD010000182.1 GCA_937902945.1 uncultured Erysipelotrichaceae bacterium
CAAACGAAAAGATCGCATATCGATTCGAATACAGAAGTGATCAGGGATGTTTCAGTTTTGACACAGATTCGGTTGTAAAAGAACTGGACGGTGTAAGTATCTGTGAACCGGAAGTTCTTCTATGGATAAAAGAATTCATCAATCAGGGCATTCAGCAGACGAAGGAGGAAAGAAAATGAAAAGTCTTGAAGATTTGAAAAAGATGCGCGAAGCTGCTTTGAAAAAGGTTGAAATGAGGGAAGGCGGAAAAGATTACCGAGTGGTTGTTGGTATGGCAACATGCGGAATCGCTGCTGGTGCTAGGCCGGTTCTTAACAGACTTGTTGAAGAAACTGCCATGCATAATTACAACTGTGTCATTACACAGACTGGATGCATAGGCATGTGTGTCTATGAACCAATTGTAGAAGTATATGACAAAGACGGTGGACACACTACATATGTACATATGACTCCTGAAAAAGCTGCTGAAATGCTGGAAGAACATATTGCAAATGGCCGTGTAATTGAGAAGTATACAGTTAATGCCGCTAAAAAGGAGGATTAGTAAATATGTTTAGAGCCAATGTTCTCTGCTGTGCCGGCACAGGCTGTACAGCAGGCAATTCCGCACTGATCTATGAAGCTTTCAATGATTGTCTGAAAAAGTACAATCTGGACAGTGAAGTCAAAGTCATTAAAACAGGATGCTTCGGATTATGTCAGAAAGGTCCTATTGTAGCAATCTATCCTGACAAGGTTTTTTACTGCCATGTAAAAGTTGAAGATGTTGAAAAAATTGTTTCAGAACATCTCTATAAAGGCAGAGTTGTCAAGGAACTTGAACTTAGTGATATAGACCTTGAAACGAATGAGAAGATCCTTGATATCGACAAGATTAAATTCTATGAAAAGCAGAAGAGAATTGCTCTTCGCAACTGCGGCAAAATCAATCCTGAAGATATTCAGGAATATATCGCAGTAAATGGCTATGAGGCTCTCGGCAAGGTTCTTACAACCATGAAACCTCAGGAAGTCATAGATGAGATGAAGAAATCCGGTCTCAGAGGAAGAGGCGGTGCCGGTTTCCCTACAGGTGTTAAGTGGCAGTTTGCTGCGGATCAGCATTCAGATGAAAAGTATATTATATGCAATGCTGATGAAGGAGATCCAGGAGCATTTATGGATCGCTCTATTCTTGAGGGAGATCCGAATGCAGTAATTGAAGGAATGGCAATTGCAGCATATGCAATTGGTGCACATCACGGATACATATATATTCGTGCAGAATATCCTATCGCTGTTCAGCGTCTGAATATTGCTATCAAAGAATCTGAAGAACTTGGACTGCTTGGAAAGAACATATTCGATACAGGTTTCGATTTTGATATTGAAATCAGACTTGGTGCAGGAGCATTTGTCTGCGGTGAAGAAACTGCACTGATGATGTCTATTGAAGGCAAGCGCGGCATGCCTAATCCAAAGCCTCCATTCCCGGCAGTTTCCGGTGTATGGGGCAAGCCGACTGTTATCAATAACGTTGAAACGCTTGCAAACGTTGCACAGATCATGCTGAAGGGCGCTGACTGGTTCAGCAGCATTGGCACAGAGAAATCAAAAGGCACAAAGGTATTCGCTCTTGGCGGAAAGATCAAGAATACAGGTCTGGTAGAAATACCGATGGGAACTACACTGCGTGAGATTATCTATGAAATTGGCGGTGGATGCCCTAACAATAAAGAGTTTAAAGCAGTGCAGACAGGAGGACCTTCCGGCGGATGTCTTACTGAGAAGGAACTCGATACTCCGATTGACTATGATAACCTGATTGCAGCTGGTTCAATGATGGGATCCGGAGGAATGATTGTTCTTGACGAAGACAACTGTATGGTTGACGTTGCAAGATTTTACATGGACTTTATCTGCGATGAGTCATGCGGAAAGTGCACACCATGCCGAGTTGGTACAAAGAGACTGCTTGAAATGCTGACAAAGATTACCAATGGTGAAGGAACCATGGAAATGCTTGATGAGATGGAGAAGCTCTGCTATGAGATCAAGGATACAGCATTATGCGGACTTGGTCAGACTGCTCCGAATCCAATTCTCTCAACATTGGCAAACTTCCGTGATGAATTCCTTGCTCATATACAGGAAAAGCGCTGTCCGGCAGGTGTCTGCAAAGCCCTGCTGACGTATTCTATCAATCCTGATGTCTGCCGCAAGTGCTCACTTTGCTCTAAGCAGTGTCCTGTACAGGCAATCACTGGAGTTCCGGGCAAGGAAGCATTCAAAATTGATCCTGTTAAATGCATTAAGTGCGGTGGATGTCTGACTGCATGCCGCTTTGGCGCAGTAGAAAGACATTAAGGAGGGTAAGAATATGACAGAAGTACATCTGAAAATAAATAATATGCCGGTAACTGCACAGGCCGGTCAGACGATCCTTGAAGCTGCTCAGAATGCAGGAATTCATATTCCGACACTATGCTATCTGAAAGGCATTAATAAATCCGGCGCATGCCGTGTATGCTTGGTTGAAGTCAAGAAAGCAAGAACTCTTGCAAGTGCCTGCACCAACCCTGTAAGTGAAGGAATGGAAGTATTCACAAATTCTGAGAGAGCTATGAAGGGACGCAAGAACTCAGTTGAACTTATGATTTCCAATCATAATAAAAACTGTCTATCCTGCAAGCGCAATCAGAACTGTGAACTGCAGAAGCTATGCGAAGAACTTGGTGTTCGAGACAATCCATTTGAGGGAGCACATACAAAGCCTTCATATGATGAAATGAGCTACGGCATTGTTCGCGATACTTCTAAGTGCGTTCTCTGCGGAAGATGCATACAAACCTGCAAAAAGGTTCAGGAACTTGGAATTCTTGGATATAAGGATAGGGGATTCAACACAACAGTAGGCCCTGTCTATGGCAAGAGTTTAGCGGATGTAGACTGCATGCAATGCGGCCAGTGCGTGATCAACTGTCCAGTAGGTGCGTTGACTGAAAAAGAGAATATTCATGATGTAATCATGGCACTGAATGATCCGAACAAACATGTCATCGTACAGACTGCACCTGCAGTACGCGCTTCCATTGGAGAAGAATTCGGACTTCCAATTGGAACCCGTACAACCGGAAAGATGGTTGCTGCACTGAGAAGAGTTGGATTCAGCCGTGTTTATGATACAAACTTCGGTGCTGACCTTACGATTATGGAGGAAGGAACAGAACTGCTGCATAGGATTACAGAGGGCGGTACATTGCCGATGCTGACAAGCTGCTCACCAGGATGGATTCGCTATATTGAATTCGAATATCCTGAACTGCTGCCTCATCTCAGCACATCCAAATCACCGCATATGATGTTTGGTGCAATTGCAAAGTCATATTGGGCAAATAAGAAGGGTGTTGACCCTAAGGATATCTATGTTGTTTCTATTATGCCATGTACTGCAAAAAAATCTGAAATACAGAGACCTGAGAACAAGACTGCAGATTATGTAGATGTTGATGCAGTTCTGACAACTAGAGAAGCAGCAAGACTGATTAAAATGTACGGCATAGACTTTAACGATCTGCCTGATGAAGAATTCGATCAGGATCTGCTTGGTGAATACACTGGTGCCGGTGTTATATTCGGGGCAACTGGCGGCGTTATGGAAGCAGCTCTGCGTACAGTTGTTCAGAAACTCGATGGCAAGAAACTTGAAAAGGTTGACTTCAATGCATGCCGAGGAATGGCTGGCGTTAAGGAAGCTGAAGTAGAGGTAGGCGGTCAGAAGATCTGGATCGGAATCGCTTCTAGCATGAAATGGGCTAAACCGCTTCTTGAAGATATCAAGGCAGGCAAGTCCAAGTATACATTCATTGAAATTATGGGTTGTCCGGGAGGATGCATCAATGGCGGCGGTCAGTCTATTGTTTCCAGCCGTGTCAAAAATGGAAAAATCGGCTATGGTTACAAAGAACTTCGCATGAAAACGCTGTATGATGAAGATCAGTCATGTGAACTGCGTGTATCTATGGACAACACACAGATTCAGAAACTGTATAAAGATTTCCTGCAGGAACCAGGCAGCGAAATTGCAGAAAAACTGCTTCATACAAGTTATTCTGCTAAACCGCGTTTCCATATTACAGAAGAATAATTGCAGAATTCATCGAGAAGCCAGGATCATTTTGGATCTTGGCTTTTTAAATGGTTTTTTTCGTATGGGAACAAAAGAAAAAGATATGAATGCAATGCCGTCAATATGCATACAGCAGTATATTCATATCTCTATTTTTATTTCATTAAAGCAATGAGCTTTTCAATTGCATCTGAGACTGATAATTCTTCGCTGTCTCCGATTCTCTGCTTTAATTCAACGATATTGTCCTTAGCACCGCGTCCGACTGTTATTCTGTATGGAATGCCGATAAGTTCCATGTCCTTGAATTTGACGCCTGGTCTTTCGTCACGATTATCAAGAATCACATCGTATCCCTGTTCAGTAAGCTGGTTGTAGATGCTTTCGGCCAAATCAATCTGCTGCTGATCTTTCATAGAAATGATAACTATAGCAGCCTGATATGGAGCAAGGTCAGCAGGCCAATTGATGCCGCTGTCATCTGCATTCTGCTCAGCAATGGCGGCCATTGCTCTAGCCGGTCCAATGCCATAGCTTCCCATCCATACATACTGCAGTTTGTTATTGCTGTCTAGGTACTGCAGATCAAGGGCTTTTGAGTACTTTGTTCCAAGCTTGAAAGTATTGCCTACTTCAATGCCATGCTTGAAGTGAATTCTGTCTCCGCATACAGGGCAGATATCTCCCTCCTGAATATTTCTGAGGTCAGCAGTGTGAGTGACTGTAAAGTCTTTTGTGTTAACGCCAGTGTAATGGAAACCTGTTTTATTAGCTCCAACAACAAAGTTCTGCATCTGAATGACTTCCAAATCTGCGGCAATGTCACATTTCAGCCCGATTGGGCCGGCAAAGCCGACAGCGGCTCCAGTAGTTTCAACAACCATCTCCGGTTCAGCAAGCACTGCTTCATTTGCATTGTAGAGCTTTCTGAGTTTTGTTTCATTTACATCTCTGTCTCCGCGAACCATAACAGCAACTGCTTTGCCATCGATTGAGTAGATCAGAGTCTTAACGAATTTCTTTGCATCTTTATGAAGGAAGGATGTTACTTCTTCAATTGTTTTAGAATGCGGTGTCTCGATAAGCTGCATCTGTTCAGCTTCTTCCGCAGCCGCTGCCTTTTCAGGAACACAAACAGCAACTTCCTGATTGCTTGCATAATCACACGAATCGCATAGAACAAGCGTATCTTCACCGATCTCTGATACAGCCTGGAACTCCTCAGAGAGAAGACCTCCCATAACGCCAGTGTCTGCTCTTACAATTTTATAATTCAGATGAAGGCGATTCATGATATTCTGATATGCCTTAAACTGTTTCTGATATGCAGCATCAAGGCCTGCCTCATCCTGATCAAATGTATATGCATCCTTCATTTCAAATTCACGGGTACGGATAAGGCCAAAACGAGGACGTGGCTCATCACGGAATTTTGTCTGCATCTGATACAACGAGAAAGGCATATCCTTATAGGACTGGATCTGCATTTTTGCGGCAATTGCAAACAGTTCTTCATGAGTTGGACCAAGAACATAA
>CALEMD010000183.1 GCA_937902945.1 uncultured Erysipelotrichaceae bacterium
GACTAACTTCCATTCAAGACCTATGTTACTGGAACTTAGTTTTGCAGTTGGCGATCCAGATGGTGGTGTTTGTAAATATTGATGAGGGTTTGCAGCAACTTTATAATTGTTATCAATACATTTCGGAGATATTGATGAACAATGCAAAAAAAGTCAATCTATCAAAAATAAAAACGTTTGATGACTTCTATAAGAAGGTTCTCAACACAGGAGTGAGTGAATGAAAATATATATTGCCGGACACGGAACTTATGGCGAATCAGTATACAGCACGCTGAAATTTTTTAAAGAAGATATTCAAAATATTGACATTCTGCGTTTTAGCAATTCATATGAATCTGAAATGGAAGAATATATTAAGAACAATTCAAATGACCAACTGATTGTGATAACAGATCTTTTAGGAGGCAGTGTAAATGCATGTGCAATGAAACTGCTGCAGAAGTATGATTTTGAGTTATATACAGGCGTAAACATCAGTTTCCTATTGGAAATTTTGTTCAGAGACAGCATTTCAAAAGATGATATGAATGAAATATTTACAGAATCAAAAAAGCAAACTATATATATGAATGATTACTTAAGAAGGTTTAAAGATGATAAAACTGATTAGTGTGGATGATAGATTGCTTCATGGACAGATAGCATTCTTTTGGGCAGAGTATCTTAATCTGGACAAAATTATTGTTATTAATAATGAGGCGGCAAATGATGAGTTTACTAAAGTAATCTTGGGATACGCAAAACCTAAGGGCGTACATCTAAGCGTTATTGAAATGGATAACGCTCCTGAAATGATTGCTTCTGAAGAAAAAGCAGAGGGCAGTACGCTGATCATTGTGGGCAATCTTTTTGATGCAAATCAACTTGTTCATAGATTCAACGAATTTAAGAGAATCAACATATGCGGTTTGAGAGAAAGACCGAATTGTAAGGTTCTTAATGAAAGAACTGCACTGAGTTCGGAAGATATTTCAATTATGACGAAATTGATCGATGAAGGTATAGATATAACAGCGCGACCTTCACCTCAGGATAAAGAAATGGTGTTAACAACAAAAGTTTTAAACAATCTACTCTAGCAAATGAAAAATTTATTGTTGCATTTTATAGAAGAATACAGAGAATGAAAGATATTGTCACGTCAGAACTTGCTTATTTTATGAAGATCGATGGCATATCGGCCAATGAATACTGGGCTATCCTTTGAAGTCGGGTACAATGTTGTTGCAAGCTAAGTTAAGGCACTCTCATTGTAGACAATGGTTTTTCAACATATTCTTTTTCAATTGTGAACAGCAATTCCCAAATGATTCTTCGAATGATATTCAAATTGGGTGAATATTTTCACTACAAAACCGTCAAAATCCGGTTGCATTGAGTATTGCAAAATGCTATATTATTAAAGCACGCCTTAATAGCTCAGTCGGCAGAGCGAGCGGCTGTTAACCGCTAGGTCACAGGTTCGAGCCCTGTTTAAGGCGCCATTGTTGATAAGATACAGAGTCCTGTGATGGGGCTCTGTATTTTTTTCGCGCTGCAGATAATAGTTTAACACAATTTTAACAATGTATGAAAAAGTCTAACAGCATTATAACGGCTGTTTTTTTAATATATGCATGAAAAGAGGGAATGGATATGGATGAAACATTGAACGATGTCATTGCTAAAGCGAGACATCTGATGGATCAGAGAGAGTATAAACAATGTGAAATTCTTCTGAGAAAGGCAATGTCAGATTTTCTTGATGATGCTGTGCCGCATAATCTGATGGGTCTTCTGTATGAGAAAAAGAACGATCATATAAAGGCAATGAAGCATTTCAGAGCGGAATGGGCATTGGGACCTTCCTATAAGCCCGCCCTGCAGAATCTGGATAACTTTGCAGATATGTTCTCAAATAAGATATTCATATTTGGTGAAGAAGAGCTTGAAGATCCAAGTCTGAAGAAGAGAGGTTTATAGATATGTACATCATTATTGCTGGCTGTGGAAGACTGGGGAAGGAATTGGCTATGAACATGTCAAATGAAGGACATGATGTCGTAGTTATAGATGAGAATCAGAACCGACTGACAACACTGCCAGAAGGGTTCAATGGCATAACGGTGAATGGAATGCCATTTGATGAAGACGTACTAATGGAAGCAGGTATACAGAATTCGGATGCTGTGGCGGCGGTTACTGACGATGACAATATCAACTTAATGACTTCAGAGATTGCAAGAAGTCTTTATCATGTCAGAAAAGTTCTGACCCGCATATCCGATTTTGAAAAGGTCTCAACATTTGAATCGCTGGGCTTCCATACGATCTGCCCTACTAGGGTTGCGGCATTGGAATCGGAATCATTTCTGGAAGGAAAGGAATAGCTATGAAAATTGTTATGGCGGGATGTGGCAATATCGGCTACTATCTTGCGAAGACATTGGAAGAAAGAGGTTATAAACTCAGCGTCATTGAACAGAACAGAAATAGATGCATGCTTCTGGATACTCGGGTTTATGCGGATAGCAGAATTGAAGTAACCTGCGGAGATGCGACAAGTGAAGACACATTGAAAGATGCGGGTGCTGAGAATGCAGATGTGTTTATTGCGGTAACAGGACAGGACCAGAACAACCTTGTTGCCTGTCTGCTTGCCAAGAAACGCTTTCATGCTGGACGTATTGTAACTCGTGTAAACAATCCAAAGAACATCAGAATATTTCAGGCAATCGGTGTAGATTCTATTATTTCATCCGCTTCTAGAATTGCAGATGTCATTGAGCAGGAACTGGGCTGGACAAACATTGATTCAATTCTTGCAACAAAAACTGACAATGCAAGGATACGGCAGTTTATTGTTGATGCTGGTTCATCTGCGGCAGGCAAAGAAGTATCTAAACTGAAGTTTCCTTCCGGAAGCATAATGGTTGTTGCAGTGCGAGGCAGTCATGCGTATATCCCAAATGGTGCGTTTCATCTTGAAGCAGGAGATGAAGTAATGGTTATGGCTGCTCAAAAGGATTTTGAAGAAATTGAGAAACTCTTCTATTCGGAGGCTGAAAAATGAATAAAAGTGTAAGAGGAATTATAAAGGGTGTTGTGATTGAATTGATTTATTCAACTTGTATTCTGGCAGTAGGCCTTATTATCGCTGCAGGATTTATTAGATAGAGGTGCAGTATGACTCTGGATTCCAAAAAGAGATTTCTTTCTATTCTCTATTACATAGGAATTGTACTTCTGGTATTGGCAGGATGTGAACTGATTCCGTTAATTACTTCACTGGTCGCAGGTGAAATGCGTTTTGTGATCATTTTTATAATATCTGCTTCATTGATGACAGCCGCCGCAGCGATGTTTATGCTTGCAGGTGCGAAGTATAAAGGCTCATCATTGTGCAGCGGAGATGGCATGATCATTGCGTCTGGTTCATGGCTGCTTGGGACACTGCTGTGTGCGTTTCCATATTATCTGTCAGGCAATTATCTCTCATATCTTGACTGCTGCTTTGATGTGATGAGCGGATTGACAACAACCGGCATCACGATGATTCAAGACATGGATCATCTGTCAGTGGGTTTGAACATGTGGCGATTCATACTTACCTATATCGGCGGGCAGGGAATGGTAGTGCTGGCGCTGACATTTCTAACGAAGAACACAAGCAGCACATACAAAATGTATGTTGGCGAAGCTAAAGATGAACATCTGCGGCCGGGAGCTGTTTCAACTGCACGGGAGATCTGGAAGATATCTCTTCTGTATCTAGTGATCGGATGGGCCGTAATGGCTGCTGCTGGCCTGCTGGCAGGATTGCCAATAGAGAAGGCACTTCTTGATGGCATATGGATTTTCATGTCTGGCTGGAGCACAGGAGGCTTTGCGCCATATTCACAGAACATTCTTTACTACCACAGTATTTACTATGAACTCGCTACTGTGATCTTCTTTACCATCGGCTCATTCAACTTTGCATTGCATTATGCAGTGCTGCATGGCAGAAAAAAAGAGCTGCGCAGGAACATTGAGATTATCTCGTTCACGGTAACGGTAACGGTGACATTTCTGCTGGCCGCATATGGACTGATGCGAGCAGGCATCTATCCGGATATTGTATCTATGTTCAGAAAGGGCTTCTATCAATTGATATCCGGACATACAACAACAGGCTTTATGACTCTGTATGCAAGACAGTTCTATTATGAATGGGGAGATATTGCACTGCTGGCAATGATACTGGCAATGCTGTTCGGGGGCAGTGCGTGCTCAACAGCCGGCGGCTTTAAGGGTATGCGGATAGGTATAATCTTCACTTCTATAAAGGCACAGCTGAATCAGTACATACTGCCTTCTTCCAGGCTGAGCATTCCTCGCATCCAGCATATAAAAGACATAGTACTCAGCGATGAACTGGTGAAGAGTGCTTTTACAATTGTTGTACTTTATCTGATCACGTTCCTAATCGGGACAGTGGCAGGTCTCAGCGCCAGTGCATCCATGGCAGAAGCGGCTTTTGAATCAGCATCTGCAACAGGCAATGTCGGATTGTCGATTGGAGTTGCAGTGCCTGCGGCCCCTGCATATCTGAAAATTATCTATATTGTAATTATGTGGATGGCCCGTCTGGAATTCATTTCGGTTCTGACTTTAATCGCGAAGATGTTTAGGAGGTTTGCTAAACAATGAAAACAATATTTAAGATTGCAATGCTTTCGAGTCTGCTTATTGGGGCATATGGATATTCTGAAGCTGATGTATCTGCACAGCCGACAGACAGCTATGTGACGTTATCAGAATTAATTGAGAACGCTGAAGAATATGATGGGAAAACGATACTATTCAAAGGAGAGGCAATTGGTGATCCTCTGAAGCGAGGCGATCATACCTGGGTAAATGTCAGTGATGGCAATAACAGTGCAGTCGGTGTTTATAGGACATCTTCTCAAGCATCTGAAATCAGCACATATGGGGCTTACGAAAATAAAGGGGATATTCTCGTTATAACGGGTACGTTTCATGAGGCTTGTTTTGAACATGGCGGTGATTTAGATATCCATGCTGACAGTGTGCAGATTGACAAAGCTGGATATAGAATGGCAGATCCCTGGTCCTATAAACAGTTGATGGCAGCACTGTTTCTAGCGGCTGCGGCTGGATCATTGCTGGTTTTTGCGTTGTATAGTGTACGATGCTATAATTCTGAAAAGTCTGGAAAGGACGCGTAACTGCTGAAATATGGATAAGAAACAGGTAGTAGTATGCATAACAGCATCGCCAACTGGACTGAAATTGATTAAAATAGCCAATCGGCTGGCAGTTTCCCGTGATAGCGATCTTCAAGTTATCCATGTGCAAAGACAGGGGACTAACGAGATTATTGAACCGGCATTGAAAGACAGTCTTGAATACGCAAAAAGCATACATGCAAAAATTGTTATTCTGCAGGGACAGCATCCGGCAGAAAAAATAGCCCAATATGTACATGCAATTGAACTGGATAAACTGATCATTGGGAAAACTGAAGAGAAAGGAGTATTGTCAAACCTCTTTTATCGCCAGCTGAGCAAAAGACTTCCGCAGGCCGATATAATTACAATTCCGCAGCCGCAGAAGGAATATGATCCAGAGTACAAAGACAGTCCTCTGGCAACAAGCTGGAAAGATATAGGAATCATGTTCGAAATCCTAGTTCTAGCTACACTTATTTCGTGGTGGTTTCACTTGTTGGGATTTTCAGATGCCACATTGATTACGGTTTATATTCTGGCTGTGCTGCTTGTATCGTTTCTAACAAGTGGGTTTGTCTGCAGTACTGTTTCTTCTGTGTTAAGCGTGCTGACGTTTAATTTTCTGTTTACTGTTCCGCTGTTTTCTCTGCGTTCATATGGAACTGGATATCCGGTTACACTTGTTATTATGTTTCTCGCAGCATTTCTGACGAGTTCATTGACGGCTCAGGTAAAGAGACAGGCACAGCAGCATGCACAGAATGCATATCGTACAGAGATGCTTCTGAATGCCAATCATCGGCTGCAGATGGCAACCGGAGAAACATCAATTCTGCAGGAGGCGGCAGGACAGATACAGAAACTGCTTGTGCACTCTGTACTGATATATCCAGTTAGAAACGGAGTGCTTGATGAACCGCTGCTTGCGCCTGCAGGAGAAACTGAAGAACAGCTGCGCAGAGCGAGCGCTCTTTCTGATGAACGTGCAATTGCTCAATGGACTGCGGATAACAATACCCAGTCTGGAGCTTCTACAGGGATATTCAACGAATCAGCTTTCTGGTATCTGTCTGTACGCTTGAATGATGACACGGTCTGTGCGGTTACTGCAATCCGTGTTGAAACAGGTGAAAGCATTGATGCGTTTGATAAGAATCTGATGCTGGCTATATTGGCAGAATGCTCTGTGGCAATTGAAAAAGAAAGACTGAATCAGACCAATGAAGAATATGCAGTGCAGATGAAACAGGAAAGACTCAGATCAGACTTGCTGCACTCCATATCCCACGATTTGAGAACGCCGCTTACAACCATTTCCGGCAATGCATCCTTATTGATGGAAAATACAGTCACCGATGAGAAGGAAAAGCAGAGAATCTATTCTGATATTTATGATGATTCTGTATGGCTGATGGGACTGGTAGAGAATCTTCTCTCTATTACAAGGATGGATAACGGTTCTTTGAAGATTCATAAAGAAGCGCAGGATTTGGCTGATATTGTAGATGCAGCACTTGCACATGCAGCACCGCGGCTGAAGAATGCTAAGGTGGATGTAGATAAAGGACAGCAGCTGGCAATAGTAAATGGGGATAGTTCTCTGCTTGTGCAGATGCTTGGCAATCTGATTGATAATGCTGTGAAGTATGCAGGAAATAACTGCCATCTTGATATCAGCATCCGAACAGAGGGATCCGACTGCATATTGAGAATTGCAGATGATGGACCGGGAATTGCTGATACAGATAAGGAAAAGATATTTGATATGTTCTATACAGCGCAGAAGCATAAGACGATAGATGGCCGCAGGGGACTTGGATTGGGACTGGCATTGTGCAGGGAGATTGCACAGGCTCATAATGGAACAATAACAGTAAAGGATGCCCGTCCGCATGGAACCGCATTTGAAGTTATACTGCCGGCTATGGAGGGTAAGATATATGAATAGCAGTTTGTCAGTTCTGATTGTTGAAGATGATAGACCCGTACGTTCACTCATTTCTACTGCTTTGCAATCAAGAAGCTACAGGATTGATACAGCGGCTTCGGGCAATGAGGCGCTGGTGCGTCTGACTGGCAGCTGTCCGGATATTCTGATCCTTGATCTTGGACTGCCGGATATGGATGGAGTGGACATCATCGCCAAGGTAAGAGAATGGTCGCAGCTGCCGATTATAGTGGTCAGTGCGAGAAGTGCAGATAAGGATAAAATACTGTCATTGGATGCCGGCGCAGATGACTATCTGACAAAGCCTTTCAGTGTAGATGAATTGCTGGCTAGAATTCGGGTAGCCGCAAGAAGACTGCAGTTTCTGCATGAAACATCATCATCGGATATACCTGTTTTCAATAACGGCGGATTGACGATAGATTATCGCTCGGCCTGTGTCACAGTCGACGAAAAAGAAGTGCATCTGACACCGATTGAATATAAGCTATTATGCTTATTGGCAAAGAACATAGGCAGAGTGCTGACTCATAATGTCATTCTCAAGGAAGTATGGAATAATACGCTAGGAAATGATACACAGTCATTGCGTGTATATATGGCATCTCTTCGCAGCAAAGTAGAAATACCTTTAGGTGCAAAGATCATCCAGACACATATTGGCATTGGCTATCAGATGATCCGGCTCTAGAAACTTCCCTGTGCAATTTACTGAGTTGCAATAATCTGAAAATCAGCCACAATGATATTGAAAAACAGAATGGCTGAAAGGAAGTGCTGCGTATGAATAAAAGACATATGGAAATAGCAGTAAGCAGACTGCTGTATGTTGCGCTGTTTGTAATCATTCAGGTTGGACTGCTGGTAACGGTTTTTGGGTTCTTCAAGAAACTGATTCCCTATTTCTCGGCAGTATGCATATGCATTTCAATTATTGCAACACTGCATATACTCAATTCATCCAGCAATCCCGCATATAAACTGGCGTGGATTATTCCTATCTTTCTGATGCCGGTTTTTGGCGGGCTTGCATATGCAATGTTTGGAACTGTTCGAGCAAGCCGCAAGACAAGAGAACGTTCTGTGCATCTGCACGAACAGTATCTTAGGGAAATGCAGAAGATACCGAATGCAGAGAAGGAACTGGAAGAATCAGAACTGAAAGATGGTTCCATGCAGTCGCACTACCTGCATAATGCATCCGGATGCCAGCCATATAACAATACACAGGTGACATATCTGCCGCTTGGAGAAGATATGCTTGCGTCAATGAAAGAAGAGCTGCGCAAGGCAAAGAGATACATCTTCATGGAATACTTCATTGTGGAAGAAGGAACTATGTGGAATTCCATACTGGAGATCTTGGAACAGAAAGTGGCTGAAGGTGTGGAAGTGCGTTTTATGTACGATGACCTTGGCTGTCTGATGACACTGCCTCGAAAGTATGCTCAGGATCTATGCAAAAAGGGAATCAAGGCAGCAGCCTTCAATCCCTTCAATACAATCCTTTCTCCGCGCTTCAATAATCGAGACCATCGCAAGATCTGTGTCATTGACGGCATTGTTGGCTATACCGGCGGATGCAATCTGGCAGATGAATATATCAATGCGATTGTGAAACATGGGCATTGGAAAGACACTGCCGTCTGCCTGAAAGGCAGAGCCGTGTGGAGCCTTGCTGTACAGTTCCTATCTATATATGATCTGGCGTCTGGATTGGATGAATCCTATGAAGCGTATTATCCAAAAGAAGAGGAACTGGCAAAGATCAAGGGTCCGGGTTTTGTTCAGCCTTATTCGGATATTCCTCTGGATGATCAGCAGGTTGGAGAATCAGCCTATATCAATATGATCATGCGTGCTAAGAAGTATGTATATATAACAACACCATATCTGATAATCGACAGTGATATGACGACGGCACTGCGTACAGCAGCACTCAGCGGTGTGGATGTCAGAATCATTACGCCGCATGTGCCGGATAAGAAGTTTGTGTTCATGCTTACAAGATCCTACTCCAAACCGCTTCTGGATGCAGGCGTAAAGATCTTTGAATATACGCCGGGATTCATTCATGCAAAGACATTTGTCAGTGATGACACCTATGCAATTGTTGGAACAATTAATCTTGATTATCGAAGCCTCTATCTGCATCTTGAATGTGCGGCCTGGATGGCAGGTGTACCGGCAGTGAAGGATGTGCATGATGATTTTCTGAAAACCGAAAGTATTTCTATGGCTATGAATGACAGCAATATGGGCAGACTGACATGGGGAAGAAAGATATTCCTCAGTATTCTGCGCTCACTTGCTCCGCTGATGTAGATTGTCTGCAAACAGCTGATTACCGCTGATCAATATATATTTTTCTGATTGAAAATCGAAGCCTTTCAGAGATACGGATCCAATTTGATTGACTTGAATATCTTTGCGGCTCAGAGATCGACGTAGATTTTCCCGTACGTCTTTTTCCTCCGCTCAAGTATACTGAAAAATAATTCAGCCCGAATTTACAATCTAAATGCAACAGGAAGC
>CALEMD010000184.1 GCA_937902945.1 uncultured Erysipelotrichaceae bacterium
GAAGCTTGGATGCACACCAGATGACATGGATACATATCTGAATAAAAAGAGCGGTATGCTTGGCGTTTCCGGAATCAGCAGCGATGCAAGAGATGTACAGGCAGCATATGACAGCGGCAATGAAAGAGCAGCAATCACAGAGGATCTGTATGTGAACAGAGTCATTAATGTAGTAGGCGGATACTGCATGCAGCTTGGTCATGTTGATGCAATGGTATTTACTGCAGGTCTCGGAGAAAATGATGTCGATATGCGTGAAAGAATTCTTAAAAAACTCTCTGAAGGTATGAATCTTGACATTGATTATGATTTGAATAAAACAATCAGATCCAAAGAATGTCAGATTTCTAAAGATGATTCAAAAGTTGCTATATATGTCATTCCTACCAATGAAGAATTGGTAATAGCTAGAGATACCTGCAGAATACTGGGTATATAAAGATGAAATACAGCGAACTGATCAAAGCCATCGAACAGGAAGATGATATAGCAGTATTCAGGCATCAGCATCCAGATTGTGATGCTATGGGTTCTCAATGTGCTCTTACAACTTGGATAAGAGATAGTTTTCCAAACAAGAATGTATATCTGATGGGGACTGAAACCTGTGATCAGTTTGATTTTCTGCCGATAGATACAATATCTGACAGCCGTCTGAGCAGATGCATGGGAATTATTCTTGATACCGCCAACACTGATAGAATCGATGATCAGAGATATCAGAAATGCAGATACTTAATTAAGATAGATCATCATCCAGATACAGAACCATTCGGAAGAATCAGTTATGTACAGACATCCGCAGCAGCAACCTGTGAAATCATTTCAGAATTCTTTATGGAACAGGAACATAGAAAAGTGTCGCTGCAAACCGCTTCGTTTCTCTATGCGGGATTGCTGACTGATACTCTTTGCTTCCGAACATCAAATACAACTGCTCATACACTTGCAATGGCAAGCTATCTAGCTGTGTTTGGAGTTGATATTCCCGGAACCAATAGAAGACTCTTTGATCAGACTATGCAGGAATATCGCTTTGCTAATGAACTCAGATCAAGAATTATCACTGACAGCAAAGTTGCGTATGCGATTTTTGAGTTATCTGATCTTAAAAAATGGAATATTACAGCATCAAGAGCAAGAAATTTTATAGATGAAATGGGGCATGTTAAAGAATTTCAGGCTTGGGCGCTGTTTACAGCTCGAATATGCGACAATCATATAGTATATGATGGATCAATCCGTTCAAAGAAAGTGCCTATAAACAGCCTTGCAGCACGCTACAACGGCGGTGGTCATGTGAACGCTGTCGGTGTCAAAGGATTAACGATCGATAGTCTTAATAAGTTCATATATGAACTTAAAAATTTAATACATTAAGTCATATTTGCTCATGCAGATTTCACATGAATGCTATTGAAACACAAAGAATAATGGTGCTATCATTAAGCCATGGAGGAAATATTATGGATATCATAAATAAGAAAAACATTTCTGAAGAAGTAGCTGAGAAACACAATCTGACAAAAAAGGAATCTGCTGAAATTGTTGACCTAGTATTTGATACAATTGTCGATTCCATGAAAGACGGCAAGAGAGTTGATATCTCAGGATTTGGCAAATTTGAAGTAAAGGAAAGAGCTGCACGCAAAGGAATCAATCCTCAGACTAAGGAAGTCATCGAGATTGCAGCAGCAAAGGTTCCTGGATTCAAAGCATCCAAGAGTCTTAAGGATTCAATTAAATAGTTCTTGTATTTACTAAGGGGTTCCTCAAGGGACCTCTTTTTAGTAGGGGGAGACAAGATAAGAATAAGACAATATTACCCCGTCAAAAGTATTATTAAAAGTTTTATCTATTTGCCAGTTTGCAAATATTGAATATAGATACATTAACAGAAAAACTATTATGCTCTCAAATATGAATTGTATTCATTTGAAAAGAGCATTATTGCGGCTATATACAGGTATAAATAGCATATGTAACAGGTATGAGAATACAGATATTCCGTCATATACGTAACTTCGCATAATGTATGTTATGCGATTTATGAAAGCCGACAATTGTAATAGTAATACTGATAATTCAAATTTCCGATTAACTCTTTGATAATAGTAATAATCTAAACATTCTCAAACAAAATCAATTTACACTTTGTTCCTCTGCTGAAGTAATATGCTTACGAAGCCGTACATATATTTCGGCTGCCTTTGCCTGTCAAATGATGTTTAGCTATAGTAATCTTCACCTTATCCATTACAGTTTCTTAATTTTATCTCAAATTCAAAAATGTCTTCTATATGCTGATCAGCATATGTCTCTTTTGACAATTGTTAAATTCTGCGGTAGTCCTTTTTAAGCATCTCTCTTTTTTATAATATCTGGCATAGATTTTACTACTGAATCTTAATTATTGGTAATTTTGCACCATATAAATGCAGTTTAATAGAATCTTTTGTTCTTTAACTTTATCAAACATTTGTTATAAATTTCACGTAATCATATGAGATTATTATCAGACATTCATTATTCAATATTTTCCTTAGATTGTACTTGATCAAATGTCAGGATCTGTTAGGTACTTAATGCGCGTGTATGATTCACTGATGACTTTTACCAATAAAAATGGTGCACAGAAGAATTTTTCAAGCTTTACGTATTTATCAAATAGTAGACAGTCCCTACCCTATGGAATATCTTTTCAAAATTATTAACTTCAGCAATCTCCTATAGGATATTTCACAATATAATATCCTTCAGTCGTGACATATCTTTACCTCAGTTTGTAAATTTCGGGACAACGGATCACGAAATTCGCTGACACCTGAGCAATGATTCG
>CALEMD010000185.1 GCA_937902945.1 uncultured Erysipelotrichaceae bacterium
GGACAGATGGACTTGTATATCCGGACGACTGGGCTTGAAACTCCGGAGTAATCACATGCAGAAAAAAATGTGGAAGAAACAGTAAAATACATTGTATTCACGCATAGACAGACAGATATACTGTCAATGCATGGAATGTCCTCTGCACATAAAAAATGCTGTTCACTTTTCAATAGCGACAATCCTGCAGAGGTGAATCAGGAAATTGCAGCATCTATAGAACAGCATTGATATGAATCTATATGATACGCAAGCATGATGCAACTCTTCATTGTGCTTTTTATATGTTTCTTATTTTTTATTGGATGCGTCATCAAATGCTTTTAGGACTGCATCATGAAAATCTTTGCGTATCTGAACAATCGTATTATTGTCGCGGCTTGGATGGACTCGATTGGTCAGCAGGATGATCCCGCAATGGCGAATGAAGTCAATATAGACAGAGGTGCCTGTGAAACCAGTGTGATAAATACATGAAGAAGAGATAAGATGGCCATCGCTTTGATCAGGATCATTGCTGAACCATCCCAAAGTACGTTTTAAATTTAAGCCATCGGTACGGGAATGCTTCAGAAGCTCAACCGTATCATGTTTTAAAATTGTTTTTTCTTGATATGTTCCATCATGCAGGATCATCTGTACATAGTGAGAAAAATCAAAAGCAGTGGAGAACAGGCCGGCATTGCCGCTGATGCCATCCAGAAGATATCCTTTTCCGTCATGGCATTCGCCGACGATCACGCCGCGTTCTGCGGTGACTTCTGTGGCAGCACAGCGATCAAGCAGTCCATGTTTTTTTGGTTGATAGCATGTATCCTTCATCTGCAGGGGATCAAAGATATTTTCTTTAGCATATGTATCCAAAGACCCGACAAAGTGCTCAATGACAAATCCTAAAGCAATATAGCCGAAGTCTGAATACAGTACCTGTGTTCCAGGAACATATTCCAAAGGCATTTTTTTGATGAAGTCCCACATCTCCTGCTTGGAATGGCACCTGCGGTAAGCTTTGTCATCAGAGCATAGACCGGAGGTATGTGTCAGAAGATGTTCTATGGTAACTTCCAGATGCTTAAAATCAGGAAGGATCTTCTGCAATGGTGTATTTAATGAGAAGGCTCCCTGTTCCATGAGCTGCAGGATCATTGTTGCGGTCGCAATGACTTTTGTGCAGCTTGCCATATCGTAGATCGTATCTGCCTCTACAGGGAGCTTCTGCGGGATCAGCTGGCGGTATCCAGCATGGCCGAACTCACAATGGTCTTCGGCAACAAAGGCATAGCAGGCACCAGGAATCTCCTGCCTGCTGATGGCACTAAGCAGAATGGTCTCAGCATTATTCATGATCATTATTTTCTTTTGTTTCCTTCATTTCTATTGGTTCTTTTTCCAAATAAGATGCAATACCTTGACACAGTTCTTCAACAAGATCAGGATCAACGGTGTCGTCCTGTTTTGTTGCTGTATCCGGAATTGATACAATCTTGCTTTCTTCTTTGTAGAATCCCCTTGTCACTAACAGTCCGGAAGGATAGTAGGAGAAGGATGTATATTTTAACTCAGCAGGTGTCAGTTGATAAAGCTTGGCATGGATGCAGGCAGCTAATTTTTCTGCCTGTTTTTTATGCCCTTCAGTATAGCCTACCATTGTCGTATCCCCATTGCCGATGCAGTCCAAATAGATGATCTGTTTATGATCAATCGTATCTGGGATCTCATGGCGCAGAACATTGTCACCGGTGTGACGTGAGCATCCATAATCTGTAAGTACAAATGCTGTTTTATTCTTCGCGTCTTTCAGCAGTGCGCTGATGCGCATGGCACCGACGCAGCCGGAAGTGTTGCGGTTCATATTGCATTTGTTGCCAAATGCAGTTG
>CALEMD010000186.1 GCA_937902945.1 uncultured Erysipelotrichaceae bacterium
GGGCTTTGATGGGTTTGGAAAATGCCGTAACCGGCATGCAGAGTCTCAGCGCAGAGAGCATCAGTGTAATGGGGCTAGGACTAATATACAGTCTTATCAGCAGCATGCTGATCATCAACCTGGTCCGCTATCTGCGTTTCCGCAATCATTGGCTGGGTTTCTGCATTCTGATCTTCTCACTGCTTTTTACCAACTTCTACTACTGGAAAGTGACCTATGCCTTTTCCGGTGATACATACCGTTCATTGTTTTTGGCAATGATGCTGTATGTCATCTACCGATGGTGCCGGGAAGACAATGAGCAGATCAAGTATCTGCTTCTGATTGTGATAGCTGCTGGTCTGTCTGTATCTGGTTCCTTCCTGTTTCTTTCACTGGAAGTACTGTACTGTCTGGCGGCATTCATGTTCAAGAAGCAGAAATCCCGCTCTTTATTTGATATGTTCTCGTTTTTAGGTCCGACTGTGGCATATGGATGCGCGGTTCTTTCTGTGAAGAATGGCTGGCTGGCATTGGGACTGGCAGTGCTTTATGGAGTGTTCCTCTTTATCCGCTACCAGAAGTATGTCAGAAGGATCATATGGCGTCTTGAGGATTTCTTCTTCGAGCATGCTGGTTTGATATTCTATATACTGATTCCTGTAACAGTTACAGTCGGCTCACTGCTTGTTTATTTCCTTGTGCCTGATCTTTCGGAAGTGTATGGATATGCTCGCTATTTCAGTAATTTCAAAGCAGGTGACAGTGTAAAGGATTACCTGTTCATCTATTCTGACTGGCTTGATAATATCTTGAATGTACTGCGCTGGGCAGGCGTTATACTGCTGTTTGTCTTCAGCAAAACAGATGAAGATCATTTCATCAAGAGCCTATTTCTATTGATGGCAATCCTGTTTCTGAATCCGCTTTGCGTTGTTCTGCTTTCTTCAACAATGACAGGCACACTGTATTACCGTGCCTTTGAAATTGTCTTCAATCCATTTACAGAGATATTGATACTGTATTCAATATATAAGGTGCTGGAATGGCAGCCGCTTCTGCAGTGGGTGCTGGAGCTGTTTCTGATAGCGGCGGCAGTGATCAGTACCATAACGGCGGTTGGCGGCTATACAGATACTCTTCCGGCTGCTATGAATCGCAGTGAATACAGTGAAGTATATGCAGAACAGATGCTGTATAATGAAGACTGTACCAGGGGGAGCATATGACAAAGATTTCAATCGTAGTGGCATGCTACTACAATGGCATGAATCTGCCGCAGACGTATCCGGTCATTGTCCATGATGTATTTGAAAAGTGTCCGGATATGGACTTCGAACTTATCTTTGTAGATGATGGTTCAGGAGATGACACGCTGTTGCAGGCAAAAATCATACAAAACCAGGATCCGCGAGTCAGAATCGTCAAGCTGACCCGCAATTTCGGAGAATTCAGAGCAATTGTGGCTGGCATGAGTGTGGCCACAGGCGATGCGATTGCTGTCATCAGTGCAGATCTGCAGGATCCGCCTGACCTTATTCCGAATATGATAGCATCCTGGCAGAAGGGCAGCAAAGTCAATCTGGCAGTCCGCAGCAAGCGTGAGGAATCTGCCTTGAAGAACTGGTGTGCAGATACCTATTACAAGCTTGTGCGCAAATGGGTGGAACCGAATTATCCTAAACGCGGCTTTGACTTCTTTCTGATTGACAGTTCTGTCGCAAAGCAATTGGTTCAGATGCAGGAGAAGAACTCCAGCATCTATGTACAGCTGATTTGGCTTGGCTATACACCAACCGTCATTGAATATACAAGAAGAGAACGGGAAAAGGGAAAGTCCATGTGGAATTTCCACAAGAAGATGGACCTGTTCATTGATACCTTCATTGTCTTCTCACATCGGCCAATCCGTTTCATCTCTTCCATTGGCGTGCTTATATTCCTAGCCGGCATTGTAACAGCAATCCTGACCATCATTGATTACTGCACGCATCAGCTGATTGCCGGGTGGGCATCCTTAATGGTAGCAGTGCTGCTGCTGTCGGGATTCCAGATTCTGATGCTTGGCATATTGGGAGAATACATGTGGCGCAATCTTGATGAAAGCAGAAAGAGACCGCTGTATGTCATTGAAAAGGTTATTGATCAGCCTGAGGAAACGATGCCTGTCCAGAAATGAGACAGACTTTGGCTGCCGATACGGCTGCGGCATGCAGTAAAAGAAAAATGATTTTCAATGAGAGCGCTGAAATAATGCGCTTTTTCTGTACTTCGCAGGGCGAAAGTGCTATGCAGTAATACGGATGCAAATCTGCAGACATTCAGTATCAAAAATACACATAAAATTTATCGTAATATATATCTTTGAATATAGCACTTATACAGTGTACAATTCCATAAAGCACAAGGAGGAGATGATCATATGCCAATCATTAAGCCTGTATCGGATCTTAGAAATTATTCATCTGTTCTTGAGGGGGTGGCAGAAGGTTCACCTGTATATTTGACTAAAAATGGCCGCAGATGTTATGCAATTGTGGATATAAAGGATCAGGAAGATTATGAAAGGATAAAAGCGGCACTGACACTTATGTGCGAATTGAATAAAGGTCAAAGATCAGGAGAAAAAGATGGGTGGATTTCGGAAGCTGAAGTAAATAAGCGCTTTTTGGGCAGGAAAAATGGATAATATAATCTGCTATTCTCAATTAGCTGTTAATGATCTTGATGAAACGTGGAATTGTATAGCGATTGAACTATGCAATGAAAGTGCGGCAAATGACACAATTAACGGTATTCTGAAAGCGATAGAAACATTGAAGAAATTTCCTGAGAGTGGAGCAATATTGAAATTGCCTGAGGATAATATAAGCGGCTATCGATTTGTGAAATATGGAAATTATCTGGCATTTTACAGAACAGAAGGGAATACTGTATACATTGACAGAGTGATCTGCAGCAGACGGGACTATCTGAAATTTCTGTTTTGATGAATAATCATACTTTTCAGCTTCTGACTGCACTTTGCGGCAAATCTGAACGGAGTATCTGCCTGATCGGAAGATTGATAATAATTGAAATGGTTAACGTATTTTTTTGTTGCAACGCGTGTAACAATTTACAGTACTGAAAACATTTACATATATTATGAGACGATTGAAAATAATTACAGAAAACATCTTGACATGCGTTTTCATTGCGGTTATACTTTTTTTATATTTTCTGAAAGGGGGAAATATGTATGAAGAAGTTTAAATCACTGCTCGCATTGACGCTGTCCGCGGCACTTGTTGCCGGATGCAGTTCCTCAGGAACTGGCTCGGGCACATCATCTGCAGCTACAGCCGGTACAGACGCAGCTGCTAAAAATGTTCTATATGTTGCGACTGATACCGATCTATCCACCATGGATCATCATATTGCTACTGACGGTACAAGTTTCGTTGCCCAGTCTCTGACATTCTCAGGTCTGACGCAGCTGAATGAAAACAATGAACCTGAACCGGATGCGGCTGACAGCTGGGAAATCAGCGATGATGGTTTGGTTTACACGTTCCATTTGAATAAAGATGATGTCTGGAGCAATGGCACAGCAGTTACTGCAGCTGACTTCGTTTATGGCTGGCAGAGACTGGCGAATCTTGATACAGCATCAGAGTATGCATTCATCACACAGACCATTCACCTGGCGAATGCAGATGAAATTGCAGCTGGAACAAAAGATGTAACTGAATTGGGTGTCAAGGCAGTAGATGATTATACATTGGAAGTAACACTGACAATGCCTTGCGACTTCCTTCTGGGTCTGATGGCATTCCCGTCATTCTTTCCTCTGAACAAGGAATTCTATGAAGCACAGGGCGATCAGTATTCTCTGACTCCTGACAACCTGATTTCCAATGGACCATATGTCATGGCTTCATGGACTCCAGGCAATTCCTACACATTCACAAAGAATCCTACATATTTCCGTGCTGCAGAAGATGCAGATACAGTAGATGAAGTAGACTTCAAGTTTGTACAGGATGCACAGTCAGCAATGCTTGAATATGAAAGCAATGGACTGGATGTTGTTAAACTGACAGGCGAGATGGTAGATGCATATAAAGGACAGGAAGGCTATACAAGCCGTCTGACTGGATATCTCTGGTATCTGAGCATCAACTTCACCCGTGACCAGTTTACAAATGACAATCTGCGCAAGGCTATCTCCGTAGCAATTGACAGAGAGACAATCTGCAACAACGTATTGAAAGATGGTTCAATTGCGGCAGGTGGAATCATTCCATCCCAGCTTGCTACAGGACCTGATGGAAAAGACTATCGTGAAACAAACGGAACATTGACTTCCTATGATCCGGCTGCTGCGGCTGAATACTATGCAAAAGCAGTTGAGGAACTTGGTTCAGATGTTACATTCGAACTGCTTTATGAAGATACAGAAGCAAGCAAGAACGTAGCAGAATATATTCAGAACAATTTGGAAACAAACTGCCCAGGTCTGACTGTTACACTCAACAGCAAGCCTAAGAAAACAAGACTTGAACTGATGAAGACACAGGATTACGATATCGGTCTTACCAGATGGGGACCTGACTATGCAGATCCGCAGACTTACTTCGATCTGTTCATCTCCACAAATGAGGACAACAACTCAGGACGCTATAACTCAGCGACTTATGATGCAACTGTTCTAGAAGCAACTACTGGAGATGCAGCAACAGATTCTTCAGCAAGATGGAACCTGCTTCTTGAAGCAGAAAAGACATTGGTAGTTGATGATGTAGGTGTTGTTCCAGTCTATCAGAATGGCGGTGCTTTCATGATCAAGACAAATGTTACTGGCATTGAATTCCACAGTGCAGGTGTTGATTCCTATCGTCACGTTGTAAAAGCAGCTGAATAAATGCAATCAAAATAATACATATGACTGAGCGGAAGAGGAAACTCTCCCGCTTCGTCATTCAAAGAAATGGAGACACAAATGACAACATACATAGTCAAGAGAGTCCTCATGTCGCTGGCAACCCTGCTTGTAATACTGTTTGTTCTGTATCTGATGCTCGAATTCATGCCAGGCTCACCATTCAATGATGAGAAGCTGACGGAAGCACAAAGAGCACTGCTGTATGCAAAGTATGGTTTGGATCAGCCGTTTATGACTAGGTTTGTACTGTATGTCAAAAACATGCTGAGCGGTGATTTGGGAGTATCATATGTCATCAATAAGAATTTCGCGGTTGCAGGCATGGTGTCTGACCGTCTTAGCGTTTCTATCCGCATCGGATTGCAGGCGATGGTTCTTGGAACAGCAGTTGGACTGCTGTTAGGAATTATTGCGGCTTTGAAGCATAATACATGGATTGATTCACTTTGCTCATTTATTTCTATACTGGGTGTCAGTGTGCCGTCCTATGTCATAGCTTTAGGATTGGCATATTATGTCGGCTATAAGCTCGGCTGGTTTCCGATCATCTACAATGTCAACAAAGCCGGAGCTTCTACCATACTGCCAACCATTGCATTATCGCTGTTTCCGTGTGCTAACATTGCCAGATTCACCCGTTCAGAACTCATCGATGTTCTAGGACAGGACTATATACTGCTTGCAGAAGCAAAGGGCATCAAAAACTGGAAGCTGATTATCAGGCATGCACTGCGCAATGCTCTGATTCCAATTATTACGGTAATGGGACCGCTGCTGGTTGGCTTATTAACAGGTTCCATGGTTGTAGAAAAAATATTCTCCATACCGGGTATCGGTTCTTTGATGGTTTTAGCGATTCAGAACAATGACTATAACGTAGTCATTGCCTGTGCATTCATCTACTCCGCACTGTATATCTTCACAATGCTGATCGTAGATATACTCTATGGCGTAATTGATCCGCGCATCCGTGTAGCAAAGGGGGCAAACTGATATGACACAGACAAATGATGTCGAATTCCGTTCAGATGACTTTGAACTTGCCCGTTCTGCGAATGAAAAGATCATAGATAAGACATATAAGACATCTTCTTATATGAAAGATGTATGGCATGCCTTTATCAAGAACAAGGGTGCTGTCATCGGAGCCGTTATTATTCTCGTTATCATCATCTTCGCAATATTCGGCCCTTATATGAATGAACATACATATAAGTCCATTATCATTGAACATGCTTCTCTTGTGCCGCGCATTCAGGGTGTAGAGAAACTGGGTATCTTCAATGGCATGTTCAAGGGCGAGAACCAGTATATTGCCAAAGGCTTTGATAACATCTATTACTGGTTTGGGACAGATACGCAGGGACGCGATATATTCACGCGTGTCTGGGAAGGCACAAGAATCTCTTTGATCATTGCCTTGTCTGCGGTTTTGATTGATATATTCATCGGTATGATCTATGGCTTAGTCTCTGGATACTTCGGAGGCAAGGTGGATATGGTCATGCAGAGAATTGCAGAAATACTCAATGGCATTCCGACTCTGGTTGTAGTTACACTGTTGGGACTGGTATTGCCGCAGGGCATTATATCCATTATCTTCGCCTTGATGCTGACAGGGTGGATCGGCATGAGCCGCATCGCTCGAGCAGAAGTGCTGAAGCTGAAGGAAAGAGAATTCATTCTTGCATCTAAGACTTTAGGCGCAAAGGACATAGCCATCATCTTCAAGGAGATCCTGCCGAATATATTCGGTCAGATCATTGTCATGAGTATGTTCTCAATACCGAATGCAATCTTTACAGAAGCATTCCTATCGTTTGTCGGCTTGGGTGTTCCGGCTCCAATGGCATCTCTTGGAACACTGATCAGCGATGGCTATAAGTCACTGACAATCTATCCGCATATGATTACAAGTGCCATTGTTGTATTGGCTTTATTGATGCTCAGTTTCAACCTGTTTGCAGACGGTCTGCGTGATGCGTTTGATCCGCAGCAGAAGATGATGTGAGGAAGGATGCATATGACACAGACTATAAAGAAAGATAAGAAAGACCGTGTACTGTCCATCCGTGATCTGAACATTTCATTCTCTACCGGCAGCGGGACTGTCAATGCCATCAGAGGCGTAAGACTGGACCTGTTCAAGGGTGAAACGATTGCCATTGTCGGTGAATCCGGTTCTGGCAAATCCGTAACATGCAAAGCCATCATGGGCATTCAAAGCAGCAATGAAATCATCGAAAGCGGTTCTATTGATTTTACCTATACAGAGAAAGACGGATCTAAAAAGACGGTTGATTTAGTCAAGATGACACCGAAGCAGATCCGCTATCAGTTCTGCGGCAAGAAGATTGCCATGGTATTCCAGGATCCTATGACCTCGTTGGATCCAACTATGCAGATCGGAAAACAGATCACTGAAGGAATACTGGAACATGAAAAGGTATCGCGCCAGGAAGCAAACAAACGTGCCTGTGACCTGCTTGGCTTAGTTGGCATAGAGAATCCGGAGCGCAGAATGAAGGAGTATCCGCATCAGCTTTCCGGCGGCATGCGTCAGAGAGTTGTTATCGCAATTGCCTTGGCTTGCGATCCGGAGATACTGATCTGTGATGAGCCGACAACCGCACTTGATGTCACAATTCAGGCAAAGATACTGGAACTGATTAAAGATGTGCAGAAGAAGAAACAGATCTCTGTCATCTATATCACCCATGACTTAGGGGTTGTGGCTAAGGTTGCTGACTATGTTGCGGTGATGTATGCCGGCAAGATCATAGAGAAAGGCAACATCAATGAGATCTTCTATGATCCGCGCCATCCGTATACTTGGGGTCTGCTATGCTCCATGCCGGATACAGATACGCATTCGACACGTCTGTATGCTATTCCAGGCACACCTCCGAATCTATTGGAGAAGGTGCAGGGCGATGCATTTGCACCGCGCAATGCCTATGCCTTGAATATCGATTTCAGAGAAGAACCGCCGATGTATGATGTGGGCGGACAGCATAGAGTATGCAGCTGGCTCTGCGATCCAAAAGCACCGAAGGTAGAAATGCCTGAGCAGCTGAAAGAAAGAATCCAGAAGATGATTCAGGAGGATGAAGCAGATCATGACTGAAAATATGATGCAGCAGCCTCTGCTGAAAGTACAGGGCTTGAAACAGTATTTCCGCATTACGCGAAAATATACGACCAAGGCAGTAGATGGAATCAGCTTCGATATTTACCCTGGTGAGACCTATGGACTGGTAGGAGAATCAGGAAGCGGCAAGTCAACAACAGGCAGAAGCATTATCCGTCTGTATGATCCAACTGCAGGAGATGTAACGTTTGATGGCAGAACGATCAGCGGAAAGCTCACCAAGGACAATGAAGAGTATCTCAGAACGAACATGCAGATGATCTTCCAGGATCCAATGGCCTGCCTGAACCCTAGAACCAAGGTTAAGGAGATCATTGCCCAGGGATTGAGAATCCATCATATCTGCAATAGTGAAGATGAGATAGATGCCAAGGTCAATGGCATTCTGGAAAAAGTCGGTCTGTCTAAAGAACATGCGACACGCTTTCCGCACCAGTTCTCCGGCGGTCAAAGACAGCGCATTGGCATTGCTAGAGCCTTGATTATGAACCCGAAGCTGATTATTGCAGATGAACCGATATCAGCCTTAGATGTATCCATTCAGGCTCAGGTTGTAAACCTGATGAAGGATATTCAGCAGGAGATGGGCACAACATATCTGTTCATTGCCCATGACCTTTCCATGGTCAAATATATCAGTGACAGAATCGGTGTCATGCACCTGGGACATATCGTAGAAACAGGCACAACCGATGAAATATTCGACAACCCGATTCATCCTTATACAAAGTCACTGCTCTCTGCTATCCCGCATCCGAATCCTAGGATTGAGAAGAGCAGAGTGGCCTTGGTCTATGACAAGGATAAAGAAGGAGTAGACTATACCAAAGGTGTTATTCAGACACTCAGTGATACGCATAGAGTACTGGCAACGGATGAAGAGTTTGCCAAGTGGTCCGTGGAGCGAGGGTATTAAGTAATTTTACTCTATTAGGAGATTGAAAAACCCCAGTTGGATAACACAACTGGAGTTTTTTGTCTGCCAATAAAATCCCATAGTCAGGGGGTCAGGAGAGGCTTGAGGTAGGGGAAATGCTAAGAGATTTGTGCCAATGGAAAGGAAGTGACGATAATCGAAGCGGAAGTATGCCTAGATGATATATGAGAGATGGGCGAACGAAAATATTAGTATAGAGAACGCACGTTTTGGTGCCGAGGCTGCTATGCAGATGCAGTAGGTAAGAACACAAAGAAGATTACTGAGTATATACAGAATCATTTGAAAGAGGATCAAGGAGCCGAGCAGTTGGAAATGGAAATAGAAGATCCATTTACATGCAAAAAGAAATAGTGCTCATTGCAGACCACTTTAGCGTTGCAAAGTGCAGCTTTGCGAGCAGAACTATGCCTGTAATAGAAAATCCACCAGCCTAGCTGGTGGATACTTATTTGGATCTCAATATAGTTAAGCATAAATAATAATGTTGATAATATAAACGTTAGAGTTTATAGTGTGTGTGAGGAAATCTTTATGTATATTGAAGAACAGATAAAAATAATCAGTGTTAAATCTGGATTGTCAGTTTCTGAAATTGGCAGACGATTAAATAAATCGCCTCAGGCTTTCAGCCAAAAGATTAAGCGTGGGAACATGACAATTGATGATCTTAATGATATAGCTATGGTGACTGGTTGCAAAGTTCAGTGCTGTTTCATTTACCCAGATGGCGAAACGGTAGTAATAGAATAGGAGGCCTTAACATGATTTCGTATATCGAAGGTGATATTTTTGAAAGCCCTGCACAGGTTATTGTAAATACAGTAAATACTGTTGGTGTTATGGGTAAAGGCTTAGCACTTGACTATAAAAGAAGATATCCAAATATGTTTGACAAGTATCGTATAGCCTGCGAGAAGAGAAATCTTACAATAGGCAAACTGATGCTTTTCTATGAACCAGACCATTGGATACTGCTTTTCCCAACTAAAGAAAACTGGAGAAATCCTTCCAAAATTGAATACATTGAAAAAGGATTGATGAAATTTGTGCAAACATATTCAGCTAAGAGCATCTCTTCTATTGCGTTTCCTAAATTGGGATGTGGGAATGGAGAACTAGATTGGAATACTGTGAAACCAATCATGGATAGTTATTTAAGGAAACTGCCTATTGATGTGTATATATACATTGGAAAGCATGCAGATGATATTCCCGAGCACAAAGAACCGGATAAGACATTGAAGTGGCTTAAAGAGAATGCAAAAGATATGTCATTTAACGGAATGAAAGACGATTTGATAAAAACGTGTTCGATTGTCAGCTTTGCTTTTACCGCGGAGGGTAATGAGTATTGTGCAGCATACCAAAATGGTCTTCACTTTACTGATTCTGAAAAGAAGCTGATTGCTGAAGCGGATGAAAATGAGTTGTATATTATCTGGGATAAGATGAGGAGATCAGGGACTTTTTGTACTCCACGTGTAATTAATAAAGAGTCTTTGATTCATGCGCTGCTGTTCTCTCTTGGCTACACTTCAAAAATCCGTATATTAGATGAAAAAAACGGATCAATGGCTGATGGATATCAAATCAATGCAGGTATGGAACGCATGTTTTCTGTGAGGGGGTAAGTATGAACTATGCCGATATAATACTCGACAACAGTAATAATCATTGTGACATTCAATGGTGGCCGAAATTTGCTTATCATTGTACAGATATAAAAAATGCAGTAAGCATTTTAGACAAGGGCACTCTGTATTGCAGAGCAGATGCTAGCCGATTGAAGCAGATGCATAATGATAATGCTAGCAAACATGTTATTGATATGACTCAAGCCGAAACAGTATCCAGTGTTCGTTTTTACTATCGGCCAAAGACACCAACCCAGTATTATAACGAAGGATATAAACATCCAGAGCTTCGGTATGATAATGATGAGAATGCAAATATGCCAGTTCCAGTCTTTTTTCTGTTCGATCTTGAAAAAATGTTGCTGCTTCCAGAGACACAGTTTGCAGAACAGTCACAATCTGGTTACGGTTCAAAACTGCAGAAGGGTGTTCAGGCATTTTCGTCTCTTGATTTTGATAAAATATACAGTAATGATTTGTCCAGAGTTTCAGAGCTGAAAAAATACATTCAGGCAGAGATTTTGTATCCTAATTATCTGTCAATGAATTACCACACCTGATCACAGTGCAATCAGATGTGGTTTCTAAGAACAGAA
>CALEMD010000187.1 GCA_937902945.1 uncultured Erysipelotrichaceae bacterium
CAGCGCCACAGATACAAATCAATGAGAATCCCTTCCGTGAGTATAAAGACAGATAACCCCAGTGTGATCGGAAATACTCCAAACCTTTTGAAGATTCTCTGTTTTTGACTGCCTTCCACTGATACTTCATTATGATTTGTGATCTTAGCACCAGCACTTACCAGCATAATCACTGCGCCAATGATAAACAGTGTTCTTTCCATGCTGACTAGAGCAGCTTCCATATCACCGGATTTCATAATCAGATAAAGGATCATGAATATAACGGTCAGTACAGCATCTGCAGCCAATCCGCATAGACACAGATTTTTCAGATCAGAAAAGAATTCTTTGGATTTCATTTTTCTTCCCTGAAGCATGCAACCCAGTGTTCATTTCCGATATTCTTCAGATCCGGTGTTTCTTTGCGGCACCGTTCCATGCAGTACTTGCATCTGCCCGCAAAGCGGCATCCTGGCGGCGGATCAATTGGACTGGTTACTTCTCCCTCTATATGAATTCGATTTCTATCTCTTTCTTCCTCTACATCTGGATCCGGAATAGGAATTGCAGAAAGAAGAGCAATTGTATATGGATGGTGCGGGTTGGAATACAGTTCTTCCGAACGCGTTATTTCTACGATTCTGCCAAGATACATAACCGCAACACGATTGGAAATATGCTTAACCATCGCTAGGTCATGCGCAATAAACAGATAGGTCAGTCCCTTTTCTGCCTGCAGTTTTTTCAGAAGATTGACTACCTGTGCCTGTATAGACACATCCAGTGCTGATATAGGTTCATCAAGTACTAGAAACTGCGGTTCAAGAGCCAAAGCCCTAGCAATCCCAATTCTCTGTCTCTGTCCTCCGGAGAATTCATGTATAAAGCGATTGGCATGTTCCTCATTCAGATCGACCATGGCAAGAAGTTCAAAGATACGCTTTGTACGTTCTTCTTTATTTTTAACCATGTGATGGACATCCAGTCCTTCACCGATAATATCACTGACAGTCATACGCGGATCCAATGATGCATATGGATCCTGGAAGATCATCTGTGCTTCTTTGCGAAAATCAAAGAGTTCTTTTCCTTTCATCGCAAAGACATCTCTTCCGTTATAGATTACATTTCCATCTGTCTTATTGTACATGCCGACTATTGTTCTTCCGCATGTTGTCTTTCCGCATCCGGATTCGCCAACCAGTCCCAGTGTTTCTCCTTTATTGATCACAAAAGAAACATCATCCACTGCCTTCAGCTGATGGCCTTCTCCCATGTCAAAGTACTTCTTCAGATGCTCAACTTTAAGAAGGGCTTCATTATTCTCACTCATGAGCTGTCTCCTTTGTGAATGGCGCATCTTCAGCCGGTTTCTTCAGTGCATACAGCCAGCAGGATGCTTCATGATTCTCTTCAAACTCATAAACTGGAGGTCTCTTTTCTGTGCATATCTCCATGCAGTATCTGCATCTTGTACAGAAAGGACATCCTTTCGGAGGATTCAGAAGATCCGGAGGTGTTCCGGCAATGGATGCAAGTTCTTCCTTTGCATTATGGTCCAGACGCGGCACCGCCTCGAGCAGCATGTTTGTATACGGGTGCTTTGGATGATAGAAAATATCTCTGCTGTTTCCTCTTTCTACAATCAGACCTGCATACATAACAGCAATTCTCTGTGCAATATTAGCGACTACACCCAAGTCATGCGTAATCATGATAACTGATGTCTTTTCTTCTTTCTGCAGTTCTTTGATCAGATCGATAATCTGTGCCTGTATGGTTACATCCAATGCCGTTGTCGGTTCGTCTGCAATCAGAAGCTTCGGCTCATTTGCAAATGCAATGGCGATCATGACTCTCTGACGCATGCCTCCGGATAATTCATGAGGATACTGTTTAATCCGTTTATTCGGTTCTGACAGTCCAACCTTCTTCAGCAGAACAATTGCTTTTTCCATTGCTTCTTTCTTTGACAGTGAACTGTGATGACGGATATTCTCCACAATCTGATTCCCGATAGTCATCGTTGGATTCAGTGCTGCCATCGCATCCTGAAAAATCATGGATACGCTGCCTCCGCGATACTGGCATAGTTCCTTTTCACTGAGCTGATAAATATCTTTACCCTGGAAAAGGACCTTAGATTCTTCTTTGATTTCAGCTGGCGGTACTTTATTAAGACGCATTAAAGATCTCGCAGTGACAGACTTTCCGCATCCTGATTCACCAACAAGAGCAATTGTTTCTCCCTCATTCAATTCAAAACTGACTCCCCGCACAGCCTGTACTTCTCCTGCATAGGTGTGATAGGAGACTTTCAGATTTTCTACTTTCAGCAGTTTCTCACTCATTGTTTTTCTCCCATCATCGAATTGTCCTTGGATCAAGCGCATCTCTCAGGCCATCACCCAGCATATTGAATGCAAGCACGGCAACGCATAGAACCAGTGCTGGAAACAGCAGCTGCCATGGATAGAATTGCATTTTCGTTTTGCCATCAGAAATCAAAACACCAAAACTGATTATAGAGCCAGAAAGGCCCATGCCTAGAAAACTCAGACTTGCTTCTGTAAAAATATAACTTGGAATACTGGAACAAAGATCCAGAATCAGAATGCTGACAGTATTCGGCAATAGGTGCTTTATTATGATATGAGCAGGAGAAGCACCAATCATCTGAGATGCCTGTACATACTCAGATTCTCTGAGCTGCATCAGCTGTCCTCTGACAGATCGAGCTGTACTGCACCAGGAAGTAATGCACATAGCAATCAGAAGTCCTGTTACATTCTTTCCTACCACCATCATGATCAGAAGTGTAATAAGAAGATATGGAAAGGAATTTACAATTTCAAGAATGTGCATCATGATACTGTCAACCTTGCCGCCAAAGTACGCCATGATGCCTCCATATGCGCATCCAACAACAATCTGTATTGCTGAGCAGACAAGCGCAACCATTAGAGACAATCTAGCTCCAATCCAAACACGGCTCCATAGATCTCTGCCTAGAGAATCCGTGCCAAACCAGTTGGTTGAATTCGGTGCTGTATTTTTAGCGCTGGCATTGATAGCTGTATACTCTGCCCCGCTCATCTTCGGCCCAAAAAGAATCAGAAACAGAAGAATTGCAAGCATGATCATTGAAAAGACAGCAATTGGATTGGCAGTCAAACGCTTCCAAGCTCCCTGCCAGTAGGTGATAACCGGCCAAGATATTTTTTCTGCATCAAAGCGAGCAGAATCTACACGTCTGCTTTCTTCCTCATTCAGTACTTTCTTTTCAGGTGCAGCAGTTATTATCTCACTCATCTTCTGCCTCCCTGGATCCTGATTCTAGGATCAACAACTGTATATAGAATATCTGTAATAAAAACCACAAAGATATACAATGCTGCAATAATGACCGTTTCTCCCATAACAATGGTTACATCCTGTGACGCAACTGCATTGACATAATACAGTCCAAGTCCAGGAATAGAGAAGACACTCTCAATAAAGAAAGATCCGGTTATGCACATAGCAACACTCATCGGCAATCTAGTTACGATCGGTATAAATGAATTTCGCAGAACATGATGCAGAATGACTTCCTTATGCGTCAGTCCCTTCGATTCCGCAGTTAGAATATAGTCCTGATTCATGACATCCAGCATGCTTGCTTTCAGCAGTCTTGCATAGCTGGCAATATATCCAAAGCATCCAGCTAAGGTCGGCAGAATGGTATACTTCCAACCTCCCAGCCAGATATTGGTCTTCGGCCAGCCAATTACTGGAAACCAGCTAAGATTTCCAGCAAAAACAGCCTGCAGAAGCAAGGCAAATACCAGCGTTGGCACAGAGATCAGCAGGATGGATAGCACCACCACAAAGTAATCCCAGAAGGATCCTTTCTTCACTGCCGCAACAATGCCAAGAATAATTCCTACAGAAACGCCAAGAATCATCTGCTGAAGACCAAGTCTTGCGGATACCGGTCCTTTCTGGGCAATGATAGACTGTACCGTTTCACCTTCATAAATGATTGATTCACCAAAATCTCCGTGTACCAATCCCTTCATCGTAATGACATAGCGTTCCATGATTGGCTTATCCAATCCGTATTTAGCATACATCCGCTCTGCGACCTGATCTGGCAGTTTTTCAACACGTGCTGACAGAGCATCGCCAGGAATTGCGGCCAGCAGAAAAAATGTTGCTGTTGCGATAATAAACAGTGTCAGCACTGCGGATATCAATTTTTTGATTATGTATTTCAACATGTTCATCGTATGCACCTCATCAAAATGCGGAATCGGTATGAAGCTGAATGCCTCACACCGATTCGTTATCATTTATTTATTCAAGCTCAGTGTTCAACTATATATGCACGGCTGAATTCAAAGTCAGCTCCAAATGTCGGTGTGCTCAGATTCTTGACATAGGATTGTATATAGATCTGATCATTCGGGAAATACAGAGGTGCCACTCCGC
>CALEMD010000188.1 GCA_937902945.1 uncultured Erysipelotrichaceae bacterium
ATACCATTATATCAAGCACTGAATTTATCCACAAAATTGTTTACTGTTCGAATATCTTTTAGGATCTTGATCGTATCTCCGCTCTTGGATGCACTGACTGCTTCCGTCAAAGTTCCATATTCCTTTGAACCGATAGCAGCGATACTGGATGCTGTATTATCTGAAACAATGAATTTAACATCATTGTTATAGGCGTAAACATCCTTGCATATTCCGGAAAGAACTGTAATATTGCTGAGATCTGTTGAGGAATAGTTATACTGTACTAAAATAGTATTAGTATCAGATTTATAGTACTCACATTTTTCTGTTGCCTGCAGCCCACCGACAATACCGCCTGCAAAAGCGTATCCCGTAATAGATTGGGCTGAATTTGCATTGCCTGTTACCGTCGCTGCATTATAGATCTCGCCGACAATACCGCCGGAACCAAGCTGTCCTTTGCCAGAGATTGTTCCCGTGTTCGTATTGTCCTTGACAGCAACAACGCGGCGATTCTGATATACATCGTATTCTGAAGTTATTGAGCGGATCCAGCCGATGATGCCGCCGCTGATGTCTGCTGCATTTAAATTGCCGATGACCTCGCCATACGTTTTCTGTTCACCCGCAATACCGCCCGCCATATTGCTTGTTGTCATACTGACGGTCCCATAATTAGAACAATACCGGATGTTAGCACAGCTGAGGCCTACTATACCGCCCAGATCATAATCTGCGGTGATCGTGCCATAATTTGTGCAGGAGAGTATATTCGTTTCTTTGCCAATCATTGTGAAATAAGCTTTTGCAACAATTCCTCCTGCCGCACTGGACAACCCTTTTGTGCCTGTAACAGCCGCATGGTTGACGCACTTGCTGATGGTACCGTCAATCTGCATATATCCCGCAATACCGCCTGCCGCATATCCAGATACCGATCCGTATACTTCACAGTTATTGATCGTGCCGCCGCCATACAGATGTCCGCATATGGCACCGACTTTTTTACAGTTCGGCGCAGATACAGAAACATTGGTAAGTTTCAGATTTTCAATTGAGCCGCCATCGACCGTACCAAAGAGACCGACTGTATCATTTTCAGCATAGCTGCTGTTTGCTTCAGATATGGTCAGCCCGCTGATCGTATGACTGCCGCCTTCAAATATTCCTTTGAATACATAGCCGCTGGTCAATGTCCCATTTCCCGTAACAGCTTTGCCTATCGGTGTCCATTCGTTCGTAAGAACAATATCATTTGCCAATGATACTGTTTCTCCAGCATAATCATTTCCTTCGTTGACGCTGTCCGCAAACTGTTTCAGATCCGCTTCTGTTTTGATCGTATAGATCTTCGATGCGGCAATTTTTTTGCTCAGCATCATCTTCATTTGAACTTTCGGTGATGCAGATGGCGAAGCTGTTGGTTCCGGTGTTGGTGATGCTGTAGGAACAGCTGTAGGAGATGCTGTCGGTACAGCCGCCGGCGTGGATGTAGGCTGTGCTTTTTCTTTTACCGAGATTGCTGTTTCTGCCTGCAGATCATCTGCAGCATCCGCCGCCGTCACCGTGATCGTTCCTGCTTTTTCTGATGTGTCGATGGTAACCGTGCCTGTAACAGGATCAATGGCGGTATCTTTTGCAAAGGCTGCTTTATCGTCTCTTGCCATGGTATAGGAAAGGACAGGTGCTTTCGCATCTGCTGGTCCATAGCTGGATGTGATCTTTATTGTTTGAACGGTATCAGATACTGTGATCTCACCTTTTTCTGCTGTGATAGAAATGGATGTGACGTTCTTTGCCGGTTCGGTCAATGAGATGATCAGATCAGCCTTGTACTGTGTCTTATCAATCAAGGCATTGGCAGTGATCTTGAGCGATGTATTCTTCTCTGCTGCATCTACCGTCAAAGTATTTGCGGCAAATAAAGTACCGTCACTGAGATCATTTGCTGAGCCATCTGGCTTGGCAACAGTATACACTGCATTCTCGGCAGCTATTGCTTTACTGTCCAAGGTCACCTGAAAAGCATGTGTCTGTCCTTTTTCTATACTTACCGTCTGCTCAGTGAAAGAAAGCACTCCTTCCGCCTTCGCTGCCGTGCCCATATAGATAGGTGACAATCCAACACACAATACGATACTGATGATAATATTCAACATTCGCTTCATAACCCCATCCTCACAGAGTGATTACAAATCAAACGCCAATTTCTATAATAATGATATCAGTTATTTACTCATTATTATTATTATTTTTCGCTCTTTTCAAGATAAGAGCGAAAAATAATAATAATAATGAGTAAATAAC
>CALEMD010000189.1 GCA_937902945.1 uncultured Erysipelotrichaceae bacterium
GAAAAGTATATTCTTTATGACTGTTAAATGAGTCATTTAGAATATACCAGGAAGTCATTTTTTTGTGACGCATAAGCCGATACTGTATTAGAATAAGCACAATATAATCTAAATATGCATCGTATTGTGCTAAAATAGAAACAAAGGAATGGATTGGTATGAAGCATTATGAAAAATTACTTTGCTTAGGCTGCTTTACGCGTAAAACATTAGCTGAAATGCTGAAGAGTGATACTGCGGCTGCATCATTGATATATGAATACTTGCGGAAAGGGTATATTGAGCGAGTACGGCATAATCTGTATGCAGTAATCAGTCTGCAGACAAAGCAGCCAGTTCTGTCACGTTACCAGATTGGCGCAAGTCTATTCCCTGACGCATATCTTACGCACCATAGTGCGTTCGAAGTATATGGGTATGGGAATCAGGTGTTCTATGAAGTGTGGGTGGCAACGGCAAGCAGATTCAAAGATTTCAGTTATGACGGCATAATGTACCATCGCGCTGCGCCGACTGATAATGCATCCGTGATCATGATGAACTCTGTGAAGGTAACAAGCATAGAACAGACAGTCATTGACAGTATCCGTGATTGTGACAGAATCAGCGGACTTGAAGAAACTATTCGATGTATGCTGCTTGTTCCATCGCTTAACAGTACAGAATTGCTGAAGATACTGAAAAATAATGATAATGGTTTTCTTTATCAGAAAACCGGATACCTGTTGGAAATGATGAATGATTCATTGAATCTTCCGAAAAGCTTCTTTGAAGAATGTGGAAAACACATTTCATCGAGTAAGAAATACTTGACCGAGAATAGAAACGGTTATGTGTTTTTTGATCGTTGGAAACTGTATGCGCCATCGTCAATACACATTTATATAAATAAGGGGGTAAATGGTATTGACGGATTACAATCAGGCAGAACTTGGCAGACAGGCTAAAAATCTAGGCTTTGTTCGAGATACTTTTGAAAAGGTATGCCGACTTACAGATGTACTGCGTTTTTTTGAGCAAGATGAAATTCTTTCTAGAAGTTTGGCTTTGAAAGGCGGTACAGCTATTAATCTTATAATTTTTGACTTGCCGCGACTTTCGGTTGATATTGACTTAGATTACTGCGGTCATTCTGATCGGCAGAAGATGCTTGCTGATCGAGAAATCATCGCTGCTCACATCAACAAATACATGAAAGCAAATGGATATACACTTAGTTGGAAAACAAAGACTAGTTATGCGCTTGATTCTTTTGTATATAGCTACATCAACTGTTCTAAGATGAACGACAATATCAAAATTGAGATTAACTATGTACTGCGAAATCATGTGCTGCCAATACAGCGGAAGAAAATTAACTTACCAGGTCTGAATTCAAAATTAGAAATCCAAAGTGTTGCGGCAATTGAAATCTTTGCTTCAAAGATCACCGCATTCAATGATAGAGCGGCTCCAAGAGATCTCTTTGACATATACAATATGATTCTGTCGGACATTTTCAGTAGGAATGATTATGAAATGCTCAGAAAATGCTCGATATTCTATTACGCAATTAATACATCAGCTGATTCTGTTGATTGCTTTGGCAAAAAAGTGATTAATATCTCACAGCATCAGATCAAAACGGATCTTCTGCCAGTGCTAGGAAATAGGGAATTCTTTGATGCAGGAAATGCTCTTGGCAAATGCACTGAGTATTTAAGTCAGCTGCTTACACTGACAAAGAAAGAACAGATGTTCTTATCAGATTTCAGTCAGAAAAAATACCGTCCGGAACTTCTTTTTGATGATCGTTCAATAATCGAAAGAATTGAACGGCATCCAATGGCTTTATGGAAATGCAG
>CALEMD010000190.1 GCA_937902945.1 uncultured Erysipelotrichaceae bacterium
ACAGGATTTGGTACTCCGGCGTTAAATCAGCACTTATCTTGAAAAGAGCGATTTTAATTTGTAAAATTGTTTCTTAATAATCATTTTCCTTTAACAAAATATATCATGAGTGGTACTATAAAACCCGTTGGGGAAAATGAAATAAATGAAATATAGAAAATTATTGGTTAGTATATTGGCTGCAACTGCAAGCATCAATATCACAGTTTTCAGCAATGCTTTAGCAGTTAATGCAGAGAATACGTCAACAACGACACCTACATCAACGGCTGCACCGACAGCTATTAAAATGTATCGTTTATATAATCCAAATTCTGGTGAGCATTTTTACACTAAGGACGAAAAAGAGAAGAATGATTTATACGATGCTGGATGGGGATATGAGGGAATTGGCTGGGAGGCTCCTTCTGCTGGAAATCCGGTATATCGTTTATATAATCCGGTTGGCGGCGAGCATCACTATACACTGGATGCTAGTGAAAAGGATATGCTTGTCAAAAAGGGCTGGAACTATGAAAAAGTTGGCTGGTGCTCCAGTACCAACAAGAAATACGCATTATATCGTCAATACAATCCGAATCAATATTCATGCAATCATAACTATACGTTGAGCACTTCAGAAAAAAGCAGTCTGCTTTCAAAGGGTTGGCATGATGAGGGCATTGCTTGGTACGCAATCGATGGCAATTCGGCACCACAAGATGTGAAATACAAAGAGATACCACATCAAGAGGCACCTGTTGTTTTTGTAACACCGCCGCAGTATCGGCAAGATGATCCTGCGTGGGGCGGTGCTACTTTTGGCGGATATTCAATAGCTTATACTGGCTGCGGAGTAACGTCTCTTGCAATGATATTCAGCGCTAGATTAAATACAACAATTACGCCATATGATATGGCAAACGTTTTGTATAATGCAGGCGAGTACAATAATATGCAAGCAAGATCTGGATATGTTGGTACGAATGGGGCATCTCATATAGCTGCCGCAAATTATTGGGGATTATCTTGCTCAGGTATTGGCAGTGAGGCAGAGCTTGAATATGATTTGTCAAAGGGAAAACTTGTTTCTTTTCAATGCGTTGGCGCTCCATTCTGCAATTATGCAAATGCATCGCATGATATTGTAGTATTTAGAACTTCAGATGGTGCTACAAATGTATATGATCCACTTGGTCAATGTACGGGTACGTATTCACCTGAATATATTTGGAATCATATGACAACTGTTGCGACTGATCTTGACATGGGAGTTCCGGGATTTGCATTTTAGTTCAAAATGGAATAAACAGACAGAGGAATACTGTATAAGCAGTTTCCTCTTTTCAAATATGCGGTATCATGAAATGGGGCGTGATTAGGATGATTAAACGAGGTGTAATTAATATTATTTTGTCAGTTTGCTTATTTGTAGGCACAACTATATGCGTATCAGCTGAAGACAAGGAAGCTGAAGCACTTGAAGCAGCAAAGGAAAAAGTAGAGAATCTTGAAAAAGAAAGAGCAGTATTTGGAACAAAGATTACTGCCTTTGACTTTATCAAATATCACAGCGAGCAGGCTAAGGATACAGAAGCATCTAAGAACCTCTCTGCCTATTTTGCAGATATTTCAGATCCTGTAAATGATAATAGTCTGGAAGAATTGGAAACATGCATTCAGTATATCGTTGATATCAATACTCTGCGTACAGAAAAATCATTAGATGAATTTAAAATATCAGATGCTTACCAATTGAATGTACTTTATGCAGTACAGCAGAATACTTACACGCAACCAAGCCTAAAATTGTATACAGAAGCAACCACTGAGAAAAAAGTTAAATTATCGACGGAACTATCCTCAAATGCTGTGAATACAGCGGGAGTCGCATAGGATGACAATCAGGATCTGTTTGTGATGAAGCTTGGCAAAGAGAAAATAAGTTATGATGCGGCAGAGTACCTAAAAGAACTGAAAGCCTTTATTCAGAAATATGTGACAGATTATCAGACTGCATTGGATGAATTGACAGCAGCACAAAGCAAATATGATGAAGCAGTGAAAGAGAGTACACAGAAATCACTGGTGAGGTTGTCTTTATCTTCAACGACTTCACCAGAAATATCATCCTCTGGTTCAGCATCAACTGTGGAAATTATGTATCGCCTTTATAACCCAAACAGTGGCGAGCATTTTTATACAAAAGATGCGAAAGAGAAGAATGATTTGATTGATTGTGGGTGGAATTTCGAAGGAAATGGCTGGAAGGCTCCAAGCACTTCTAATACACCGGTATATCGTTTATATAATCCTATAGCAGGGGAACATCATTATACAATGGATGCTGCAGAGCGCGATATGCTTGTATCAAAAGGATGGAATTACGAATCAATTGGATGGTATTCAGATGACAGCAAGGCAGTACCAATCTATCGTCAATACAATCCAAATCAATATGCATGCAATCATAACTACACAACGAATGTGGATGAAAAGAACTATCTAATCAGTATTGGCTGGCATGATGAAGGAATTGGATGGTATGGATTAGCAGGACCGGTTTATATTGAAGGCATTGATGTCAGTGAGCACAATGGGGATATTGATCTTAGTCAGTATCGGAATGGTTTTGTTATTATTCGCGCCGGCTGGGGAGACGCAGTCACGGATAATAAGTTCTTAGATAATGTAAAACAATGTGAAGAGCTGGGAATTCCATATGGCATTTACTTGTATTCGTATGCTTTGAATACAAAAGAAGCGGTATCAGAAGCCGATTTTATGATCTCATTAGCTAAGCAGTGCCATCCAACTGTTGGTGTGTGGTTTGATGCTGAAGGCGATAGCTATAAGGACAAATGGGCTCCAAACTATGCAAGTGAACTGGTGTCTGGTATCAGTCAGACATTCTGCAATTTGGTCAGAAATTCTGGATATCATGTGGGTATCTATGCATCGAAGTATTGGTTTGATAATTATATTACCGGTACTGATCAATATGACAAATGGGTCGCTTAGTGGGATGATAATGATGGTACATTTACAGACCACAGCAACTATGGAGCGTCCCTTCATCAATATACAAGCGCTTATGTTGATCCAAGTACGGGAAATAATTTGGACCGGGATATTATGTATGCAGATTTAGATTCATTTACAAAATAATAAATTGAATAATTTTGGAGGAAAGCAAATGAAAAAATTGCGGATTGTGGTTTTATCGTTACTGATGATTATTTTCAGTAAACCGTAACC
>CALEMD010000191.1 GCA_937902945.1 uncultured Erysipelotrichaceae bacterium
ATGCGAGCATATCATATAAAACGAAACAATCAGGATGCCGGAAGCACTGTAAGCAAGAATATTCTCTTTTGTCTGTTCCTTCCAGTTAAATTTCATTTTTACCATTCTCTTTCTTTGCTGTTTGAATATAAGGTAGTATAGCATCCTGATTCAAAGAATGTACAGAACCTCAAATCTGTATAGGGCCATTGCATTGACACTCAATTTGCAGAATGGTTTAATAATATTGTCTTTTATCAAGAATGAGGTAAGAGGGTCAGCTCGTCGACCTCATACCAACCTGCATGCTGCAAGGTGGTAATGCTGACAACGATAAAGAAAGAGCAGAGATAATCTCTTTCACGTTCGTTAAAAAGACAGACAAAGGAGGAGATTTTTATTATGGAAAAAATGTATTTTACAAGTGAATCAGTAACAAGCGGCCATCCTGACAAGATCTGCGATCTGATCGCAGATTCAATTCTTGACGAGGCTATCCGTCAGGATCCAGATTCCCACATGGCGGTTGAGGCAACCATCAAAGATGATTTCATTCTAGTTTATGGAGAAGCCGGCACAAAGGCAGTCATCGATTATGCAGCCATTGCCAAAAAAGTATTGAAGGATATCGGCTATACGGAAGACTATCAGGTACTTGTCAAAGTAAACAAGCAGTCTGCAGAAATCAACAATGCAGTTCTTGATGGCGAGATATCTGCTGGCGACCAGGGCATCATGTTTGGCTATGCATCTGACGAATCCAAAGGCTATATGCCTTTCGCCATTGACTGTGCGCATATGCTTGCTAAGAAGCTTGAAGAAGTACGCCGTCAGGATCCGCGTCTGAGACCGGATGGCAAAACGCAGGTAACTGCTGAATACATCGATGGCAAAGTAGCTCGGGTTGATACGATTGTTGTTTCCACCCAGCACACAAAAGACATCACGCAGAAGGAACTTCATGATCTGATCATCGAAAAGGTGATTAAGCCAGTAGTTGATCCAAAGTTTCTCGATGAGAATACTAAGTATCTGATCAATCCAAGCGGTTCCTTCATTCTTGGCGGAAGCTTTGGAGATTCCGGAACAACCGGCAGAAAGATTGTTGTTGATTCCTACGGCGGATATGCGCCTATTGGCGGCGGTTGCTTCTCATCCAAAGACCCAACAAAGGTTGATCGCAGTGCTGCTTATTATGCCCGCTATGTATGCAAGAACCTTGTTGCCAACCATCTGTGCCGCAGATGCCAGCTGCAGCTGTCCTATGCAATCGGTGAGCCGCGCCCTCTTTCCATTCACCTTGATACATTCGGCACTTCTGAATACACCGACGAACAGCTTCTTGATATCATAAACAGGAACTTTGACTTCAGTGTTTCCAATATTATCAAAGAACTGGACCTGAAACGCCCTATCTACACAGAAACGACCAACTACGGTCACTTCGGCAAGCCTTGGCTGCCGTGGGAACAGATTAAGGAACTCAGCAGATAATCACAAGCGTTTCCGATCATTATCGGAGACGCTTTTCTTTTGACAGTAGTACAATACATACATGAATACATATCGTGTAATGACATTCAACCTGCAGACAGATCTGCCCTATTATTTCGGTGATCAGCTCTTTAAAAACCGTTTCCGTTCAATCCTTGCTATTATCCGTTATTACAATCCAGATATCATCGGCGTTCAGGAACTGAGTGAAGACATGCTTCCATTTCTTGATGAACTGAATGATACCTATGTTTTCTATGGTCATGCTCGCAATAAGCAGAGTGCATTTGCAAATGAACGCTGCTGCATCCTCTATAGAAAAAACCGTTTCACTGTATTGGAAGGTGAAACCTTCTGGCTTTCTTCCAGACCTAGCAGTGCTGGAACTAGAGAACTGGGAAGCATTTATCCGCGCATTGCCACAAGACTTCTATTGAAAGACAATGAAACAGAAGAATCTTTCACCGTATGCAATACACATCTCGATCATCTGTTCCCAATCACCCGCAGAAAACAGTGTGAAGATATCAGAGATCATCTTCAGAAAAACGGCAAAGGTCTCTTCACTGTCATTACCGGCGATTTCAATGCATCAATTGCCAGCAATGCTCTGCAGACACTTATCAATGATCCTGCATTGAATATCCATGATGTCTTAACAGAAACATCCGGTCCTACCATCCGTATACCGCGTCTGAATCCCCTGCATACAGGAATGCCGATTGATCACATCCTGATAAGCCGCAGCCTGCATGTCATTCAGGCAGCGATCATCAAAGGCCGCAGTATGGGTGTGTACCCATCTGATCACTATCCAGTACTTTGTACATTTCAATCCATGTAAAAAGAGAGACAGCTATTAGGCTGTCCCTTTTTCATCAATCAGTCCAAATCAGTTCCCTGACTGGCAATCACTTTTTTGTACCACGCAAATGAATCCTTGCGGCTGCGGCTTCCATCACCTGTGCCATCATCCTGCAGATTGACATAGATGAATCCATAGCGCTTAGCCATTTCACCGGTTGACGCACTGACAAGATCTATGCAGCCCCATGGTGTATAGCCAATCAGATCGACGCCGTCTTCATTGATTGCCGCATCCATTGCCTTGATATGATCGCGAAGATATGCAATGCGGTAGGAATCATGAATGCTGCCATCTTTTTCGACCGTATCCTGAGCACCCAGTCCATTCTCGACTACCATAAGCGGCAGCTGATAGCGGCTGTAGAAATAATTCAAGGCCGTTCTGAGTCCAGTCGGGTCAATCTGCCAGCCCCAGTCGCTTGTCTTCAGATATGGATTTGGGACACCTGTAAACATGTTGCCTTTTGATTTGGCAAGCACTTCCGGATCAGCACTGATACATGCGGACATGTAATACGAGAATGTGATGAAATCCACGGTCCCGTTTTTCAATATCTTCTTATCTTCTTCACTCAGTTCAAAGCCAACGCCTTTGTTTTTATACTGCGCAAGAATGTAAGAAGGATAATATCCCTTTGCCTGTACATCAGAGAAGAAATCTATCGACTGCTGCATCTGCAGCTGCTTCAAAGCATCATTTGGATTGCATGTATATGGATATGCCTGTGAATAGCCGATCATATTTCCAATCTTTGCGCTTGGATGATGAGCATGAGCATACTGAACAGTCAAAGCACTTGCGAGCAGCTGATTTCTTGTGGCTGCTGCTATTTTCGCAGGGTCTCTAGAAGGAACACCCGCTGCCATCCAGCCGCCAAAGCTGATGCAGTTGATTTCATTGAATGTCAGCCAATAATGCACTCTGTCACTATAGCGATCAAGGCATGCACTTGCATATCTGACAAAGCAGTCTATCGTTCGTCTGTCGGCCCATGAGCCCCACTTGTTAGTTAAGCCAACCGGAGTTTCATAGTGAGAAAGTGTTACCAGCGGTTCAATATGATATTTTGTCAGTTCGTCAAATACAGCATCATAGAATGCAATGCCCTTTTCATTCGGTTCTGTTTCATCACCATTTGGGAAAAGCCTAGTCCAGTTGATGGAAAGACGGAATGTCTTAAAACCCATTTCTGCAAACAGAGCAATATCTTCCTTATAGTGATCATAGAAATCAATGCCATTGTGCGAAGGATAATCATATCCTTCAAAGCATCCGAATTCTGCTCCTTCGGGTGCATTCAGCATGAACATCGGCTGTGCTTCAATCTTTCCTTCCTTTGTTTCGAATGTTACATTGCGCATCTGCGTACGGGATCCTCTTGTGCAGCAGTCAGCACTGCTGACTCCTTTGCCGTCTTTGTCCCATCCGCCTTCAAACTGGTTGGCCGCTACTGCGCCGCCCCATAAAAACTCTTTTGGAAATGCCATTTCTCAGCCTCCTCAATCAAGATCACTGCCATTATTGGCAATGACTTTCTTATACCAGAAGAATGAATCCTTGCGAATTCTCTTCAGTTCTTTCAGATCATTCTCATCTCTGTCAACATAGATAAGTCCATAGCGCTTGCTGATGCCCTGGTGAGTTGAAATAAGATCAATTGCAGACCAAGGTGAGTATCCCATCAGATTGACGCCATCGCTGATTGCTTCCTGGCAGGCATGAATATGCTGGCGCAGATAATCAATGCGATAATCATCATGTATCTCGCCATTCTCAAGTGTATCTTTCACACCGCATCCATTCTCCGTAATCAGCAGCGGCAGATGATATCTCTCCCACAGCTGACGCAGTGTTACCCTGAGACCCACAGGATCAATTCCCATTCCATACGAGGTTGTCTGCTGCAGAGGATTGTCAGTGCCTTGCGCAATGCCCGGCTCTGTCATCAGACCTGTCATGAATTCTTTCATGTTGTCCTTTGTCAGCTGCTTGCCCTGCAATGCTTTCTTGATCTTCATCCCGTCTTCTTCATTGATATAGCG
>CALEMD010000192.1 GCA_937902945.1 uncultured Erysipelotrichaceae bacterium
GATGTCAATTATAGGATTATACGCAATCAGATGAACCGATGCCGAAGTTTTCTAAACCTTCTGAATAATGCCTATTCGAGTGATATGGTTCAAACAGAAGCAATGAATGGTATAATGTCGAAGGTATAGATATGGATCAGCAGACGATTATTTTTATTGTTACTATTATATTTATTCTCGGGATCATTCTGATCCTTGTTTTTGTGAGCAGAAGTCAGAGCCAGCAGCGATTTGAACTGCAGAAAATGATACAGAAAAATGAACAGATGCAGAACGAACAGCTGAATTCATTTCAGGATCGTATGTCAATGCAGATATTGCAGTTTCAGAACAGCATGACAGAGTCAGTTCGGAATGATTTAAACAGACTTAATGAAGCTTCATTTCAGCATCTGAATCACCTGGATGCAAAAGTGAACAGCAGTCTTATGCAGGGGTTTGAAAAAACTTCACAGTCTTTTATGTCAATTAAGGAACAGATGGCTAGAATTGATGAAACCCAGAAAAGCCTTAAGAGTCTATCGAGCAGCATCGCTTCTCTGCAGAATGTAATGACTGATAAAAAGACAAGAGGTACATACGGAGAAGTAGAATTATACTCATTAATGAAGCAGGTATTCGGTGATAACAGCAGCCGATGGCAGTCTCAGTATCGGCTATCCAATGGATTTGTTGCGGATTGTGTAATGTTTGCCCCTAATCCGCTTGGAATAATCGTGATTGATTCAAAGTTCCCGCTTGAAAACTACAATCGCATGTATGATGATACTTTGAATGCCGCAGATTCTGAACGCATTAGAAATGCATTCAGAAGGGATGTACGCAAGCATATCAATGATATAACAGAGAAATATATCATTCCTTCGGAAACCGCTGATGCGGCTTATATGTTTATTCCAGCAGAGGCTATATTTGCTGAAATATATGGGCATTTTGATGATCTTGTGCAATACTCCTATCAGAAAAATGTGTTCATTGTTTCTCCTACAACTCTGATAGCATATCTCACTGCTATACGGGCAATCTATCTGAGTCAGCAGAGAAACGACAAAGTAGCTGAAATTCAGCAGGAGTACATACGTCTGTCTTCGGAATTTGAGCGCTTCTCAAAACGCTTTGACAGCGTTGAGAGTGATTTTGCAAGAACGTATAAGGATATGCAGGAAGTCCAGATAACAAGTTCTAAAATTATCAATCGCTTTCATGATATAGAAGCTGTAAAATTAGATGCTGGAAAAGAAAAGAAGGAAGTAACAGATGAAAACTAGTTTTACGCGCAAAGACATTATGTCGATTCTGACAGTTATTCTATCAGCCTTTATTTATTCAATAGGCATGAATGTATTTGTCAATTCTGGGAATCTTTTTCCTGGAGGTTTTGCAGGTTTATCAAGACTCCTTTCGCAAGTGCTTCTAAGATTCTCTAATATCAATATTTCATTCAGTATTATCTACTTTTGCTTAAATTTAATTATTACTCTTATTGTATGGAAAAAAATAGGACATAAATTCATCATTCTTTCTGTTTTCTGGTATTCATTGACAAGTATGTTCACTTCCCTGATTCCTTATTACACAATTACGCAGGATCCACTGCTTATTTCTGTATTTGGCGGTCTGATCAATGGTTTTGCTATAGGAATGGCTTTGCGAAGCAATGCTTCCAGCGGAGGAACAGATTTCATCGCAATTTATCTTTCGATGAAATACAACATGCCTACATGGAACTGGATACTGGGAGCAAACGGCGTAATTCTTGTTTGTGCTGGTTTGCTGTTTGGATGGAATCAGGCACTTTACTCAATTATTTTCCAGTTTGTATCAACTGAAATAGTGAATTCATTGCATCAGCGTTACAAGCTGACAAAGATCAATGTGGTAACAAATATTCCTGATGCTATCTGTGATGCTGTATTTCACACTTGCAGACATGGCGTAACAAAAGTCAAATGTGAAGGCGGGTATACAGATGAAGAACACTGGCTTCTGCTTATGACTATAAACACGTATCAGCTTAAGGATGTTATTGATTCAATACGCAAAGCTGACAGCAAAGCCTTTATTACGATTAATCATGTAGAGCGGATTATTGGCAATTATTATCAGAAACCGCTCGAATAGTATATGCAAGACTCCTGGAAAGAGGTGGTTGAAATGGAACGGCATCGAAGTATCAATAAAGACCCACTGCCAATTGC
>CALEMD010000193.1 GCA_937902945.1 uncultured Erysipelotrichaceae bacterium
CCTCTTCTGATGTCCTCACATTTCAGTCTGACTAGATTCTCATTCTGCATATCTTTCAGCAGTATCAGAAATTCATCGCCGCCAAAACGCATCAGAACGTCAGTTGCACGGAAGTTATCCAGCAGTACCAGACCGATCTGCTTCAGCACTTCATCGCCTGACTGATGACCATACAGACCATTGAACTTCTTAAAGTCATCTACGTCCAGCATGATCAAAGCACAGTATTCTGATTCTGCACGATTGTTTACGTAATCCTCAATCAATTGCTTGCCAGAAGCCTTATTCGTCAATCCGGTCAGCTGATCCAATTCTGCCAGACGTCTGAACTGCTGAAACTTCGTATTTGTTTTCATATTTACGATGGCAGTCATATACCCTGTCACAATTGCAATTGAAAGACCGAAAAGAGTTGAGAAAATATCCATACCCGCCATAAACACGGATTTGCTCTGCACCACCATAATGATATAGATGATCTCTGCCGCAAAGAATATCGGCAGATCAATATATGCCGGCAGCACAAGAATGCAGCTGAAGGCAACAAACAGAACCGGCAGAATGACAGCCGGTCCATCATTGACTGCTGAAAGATCAATTCCAATGGCACAGGTCACCATTACAATGAGATACAATGCGGTATAGCAAAGAGCAATGCCAATATCCGTATACCATTTCTTCGGCAGGACATAATCAAGAATGCAGAAGAGAGCCATGCCAATAAGCATGGCTGTATGAAATGGTGTGATTTCCCATTCTGGAATGACAAAGGATGCAATTCCCATAAAAATCAAAAGCATTGCCAGTGTCAGCCAGGCAGCAGTCTTGATGACTTCAAAATTCTGCTGGGCTACAACATCAGGAAAACGAAGAAAATAATTTCTGCGTTCCGGCCCAAACTGCCGCAATGCATCCCTCATATTCAGATAATCGCCAGCATCTCTTTTCAAGTTGAAAGGAGCATACTGTCTATCAGGATTTTCTTTATTCATATCCCTGCTGTTCCTTGCAAAAAGTATATCACTAAATTAGTGAAGTCACACAGCTATTCATAAAAAAAAGCCGGTCGCCCGGCTCTTTGAAATCAGTTCATGCTTTTAAGAAATGCTCTGTAAGCTCTATAGCCTTCATATACGTCGGCTTTCGATACAATTTCATCTGGTGCATGCATATTGAGCACGGCTATGCCGGCATCAATTACATCCATATTGTACTGAGCAAGAATATAGGCAATGGTTCCGCCTCCGCCTACATCGACAGCTCCCAGTTCACAGGTCTGGAAAGACACTTCATTTTCATCCATGACTCTGCGTACATTCGCAACATATTCTGCATTGGCATCATTGCTTCCGCCCTTGCCGCGGCTGCCAGTGTACTTATTGAAGCAGATTCCGCATCCAAAATAAGCGCAGTTCTTTGGATCATTGACATCTGCATACAGCGGATCAAGTGCATCTGACACATCGCTGGAGAGCATTCTGGAATTTTCCAGAACATCACTCAGAGCTGTAAATGATCCCTCTGACTGTCTGTCAAGAAGACGCAGTACAGCATTCTTGAAGAACTCTGAATGCATGCCGGTTGCACCGACAGATCCGATTTCCTCTTTGTCGACAAGTATGCAGCAGGAAGTTCTTTCCGGTGTATCGTTATCAAGAATAGCCTGCATGGATGTATACGCACATACTCTGTCATCATGGCCATATCCCATGATCATTGAACGGTCAAGACCGAAGTCACGGGCCATGCCGGCTGGAACAACTTCTATTTCTGCCGAGATGAAATCATCTTCTTCAATATTGTATTTTTCTTTCAGCAGCTTCAGCACAGCATCCTTGACTGGATCCTTTTCTGCATCGCTTGGAATGCTGCCGACAAGTACATCAAGGTCTTCACCTTCTATGACTTCAGCTGCTGTCTTCTTCATCTGCTTAGCCGCAAGATGAATCAGAAGATCTGTAATGCCGACAACCGGATCATTTGCATCTTCACCGATGCTGATAACAGCTGCTGTTCCATCTTTCCTGCATACCACTCCATGCAGTGCCATAGGTCTTGCAACCCACTGGTATTTTTTAATTCCTCCATAGTAATGCGTATCAAGAAGAACAAGACCGTCCTTCTCATACAGAGGATGCTGCTTCAGATCAAGACGCGGTGAGTCAATATGTGCGCCAAGAATATTCAATCCGTCTTTCAGCGGCTTTCTGCCAATCACAAACATGCATAGATTCTTGCCGCGGTTGTTGAAGTATACCTTATCACCTGTCTTCAGCTTTCCTTCTGTTTTATAGAAATCTGTATAGCCTTTCTTTTCGATTTCCTTAATTGATTCATCAACAAATTCTCTTTCTGTTTTTGCCTTGCTGAGAAACTGACGGTAGCCTTCATTGAAATCCATGATTGCCTTCATTCCCTCTGCATTCTGTTTCTGCCAAACTGTTTTCATCATTTTTCTCTCTTTCTAGTCGTACAGTTCTGTAGACAGGTACCTGGAAGAAGAATCCGGAAGCAATGCCACAAGTCTGTGATCAATTCACTG
>CALEMD010000194.1 GCA_937902945.1 uncultured Erysipelotrichaceae bacterium
GTGTGAAGGTGCAGTACTGGTAGTGGATGCAACCCAAGGCGTGCAGGCGCAGACACTTGCCAATGTTTATCTTGCTTTAGACAATGATCTGGAGATTATTCCTGTTATCAATAAATGTGACATGGTGAACGCAGATCCGGAAAAGGTAAAAGCGGAAATAGAAAATCTGATCGGGCTTGACTGTACAAATGCGCCGATGATCAGCGCTAGAACCGGGAAGAATGTTGATCAGGTTCTAGAACAGATTGTGCATATGATTCCGTCACCTGCAGGAAGCGCAGATGCTCCTCTGCAGGCACTTGTATTTGATTCTTTCTATGATTCATATCGAGGTGTTATCGTACTGGTTCGTATCCGTCAGGGACAGATCAGTGTCGGCGATCATATCCGCTTCATGTCAACGGGAGCATCCTACGAGGTTGTTGAGGCAGGTATCCGCAATCCGCAGGAAGTGAAGGTTAATACACTGTGCTGCGGGGACGTTGGATGGTTTGCGGCTTCAATTAAATCTATTCAGAATGTCCATGTCGGTGATACGGTTACGTCCTCTGACAATCCAGCAGAGCATCCGCTGGCAGGCTATCGCAAACTGAATCCAATGGTTTACTGCGGATTGTATCCATCATATGCAGATAACTATGAGGATCTGCATGATGCTTTAGATAAACTGCAGCTGAATGATGCTGCGCTGCATTATGAGCCGGAGACATCGCAGGCATTGGGATTCGGATTCCGCTGCGGGTTCTTAGGACTGCTGCATATGGATGTAGTCCAGGAACGTCTTGAAAGAGAATACGGACTGAATCTGATAGCGACAGCACCATCTGTTATCTACCATGTTTATCTGACTGATGGCACTATGCTGACAATTGACAATCCAGCAATGATGCCGGATGCAGCAAGAATTGATCGTATTGAAGAACCTTTTGTCAAAGCGGAAATCATTGTTCCGGATACGTATATCGGCGGTGTAATGGAATTGTGTCAGGGCAAAAGAGGTGTCTATAAAGGAATGAATTTTATAGATACCGGCCGTAACCAGCTTGTTTATGAACTGCCTCTTGCAGAAATCATATATGACTTTTTCGATCGTCTGAAATCATGCACGAAAGGGTATGCCTCTCTTGACTATGAGCTGATAGGCTATCAGGAAGAGGATCTGATACGAATGGATATTCTGCTGAACGGAGAACCAGTTGATGCACTGAGCGTAATCATCCACAGATCAGATGCATATTACAGAGGAAACCAGATTACTGTCAGACTGAAGGAACTGATTCCGAAGCAGCAGTTTGAAATTCCGGTACAGGCAGTCATCGGCGGCAAGGTTATTGCCAGAACAAATATTAAGTCACTGCGCAAGAACGTTCTTGCAAAATGCTATGGCGGAGATATCAGCCGGAAACGCAAACTTCTTGAGAAACAGAAGGAAGGAAAAAAGCGCATGAAGGCAGTAGGACAGGTTGTTATTCCACAGGAGGCTTTCATGGCAGTCCTGTCTATGGATGAGGATCCGGCAAAAAAGAAATAGGAGATCAACTATGCAGACACTACGTGAATATCTGGATCTTGTCTTTTCAGCATATATTTCCAACGAGAATGCAAGACACTTATACCAGGAAATTCTCGAAGATGCACAGAAACGATGCCAGGACTATATTCATCAGGGCATGGATGAGTCTTCTGCAGTTCAAATGACAATCCGCAGTCTTGGGGATATTGATGAAATCCTGATTCAGAATAATGCGATCAGAATAGATGCCAATCTCAGTGCAAATCAGACTGTCAGTGTTTTCAAAGATATCAGATCAATTGAAATTGCAGCTGATTCAGCAGAAATAACATTTGGACCATGCCTTCCGACAATTGCCGATGCAGAAGTTTCATATGAAGCAGGAAGCACAGCCGTAAAATGCCATGCGTCTGGTCATAAACTCATTGTAAGAGTAACTGCTGGGCTGCGCGCTGAACCAATAGCAGTCCATATACAGGTACCCGACAGCCGAAGACTGAAACTGAATATTGCTCTGCGAAAGGGAACTCTGCTTTTTACTGATACAGCAATGAAATCATGCAATGCGGCTGTTGGCAAAGCGGATGTTCTTGGAAGCATTGAGTCTGCCGAGAAACTGCATATCGTATCTGATAAAGGATGCTGCAGTCTGAATATCAAGCGTTTTGTCAGACATGTATTTATACAGACAAGCACGTGCAATATCTTTCTAGTATGCGAAGACAGGCTTGAAAAGGCTGAACTGCAATCAGGAAAAGGAGCTGTTTACGCAGAAACAAATGATTTTAAATGGATTCGATCTGCAACGCAGACAGGAAGCATTCATCTGTATCTGCATGGAGTTCCAACTGTCGATCTGGATGCAAGAACAGTAAGCGGCAGAATAGAATGCACAATGCCGACTAGAAAAGGGTATCGGAAAGTCAGATGCCGCAGCCGCCGTGGAAATATATTCGTAGAGGCTCTTCATGAATAAACCGGAGTATCTGTATCTGCATGTGCCTTTCTGTCGGCATATATGCAGCTACTGTGATTTTATGCATTCTGTTTACAATGAGAAATTGGCAGATACATGGCTTGATTCGGTGTCTGAAGAGATAAAGAAAAAAGATATCAGCAAGACATTGAAAACGATTTATATCGGCGGAGGGACTCCAACCTGTCTTTCTCTTGAGCAGATGGATCGTCTTCTGACAATGATGGATCCCTATGCCTGCTGCATATCGGAATATACAGCCGAGGCAAATCCTGAAACAATGACGCAGCTGAAAGCAGAGTGTATGCATAAACATGGTATAAACCGCGCCAGTGTCGGATATCAGACTGACAGCAGTACTCTGCTGCAGAAAATGAATAGGCAGCATACAGCAGAAGACACTGAGAATTGCATGCGTATTTTAAAAGAGGCAGGTATTTGCAACATCTCACTTGATCTGATGTATTCTCTTCCAGGACAGACTTTAGAAATGTTTGAGATGAGTGTCAATAAAGCACTTTCTATGAAGCCGACGCATCTTTCATTGTATTCACTGCAGATTGAACCAAATACACTGTTTGCAAAACAGGGAGTGCAGCATGCGGATGACGAACTGGAAGCGGATATGTATGAATGGGCTGTCTCATATTTACCGAAAATGGGATTTCAGCAGTATGAGATAAGCAATTTCTGTCAGCCTGGATTTGAATCACTGCATAATAGCGCCTATTGGAATTATGAGGACTTCTATGGTATTTCTGCAGGTGCAAGCGGGAAATGCGGACTGCTTCGATATGATAATACAAGGAATCTGAATCAATATCTGAAGGATACTGCCGCTAGAAAAGAAACACAGCTTTGCATCGATGAAAGCATGTTTGAAATGGTCATGATGGGACTGCGATTGAAAAAGGGAATGTCATTATCTCTGTTCTTCAATAGATTTCATGAAGAATTTGCATCTGCTTTCGCAAAGCCGGCAGCATCATTGATTCAAAAAGGACTGCTCGAGTATGCCGATGATCGAATCAGATGCACACCTGCTGGCTATGAAATCATGAACGATGTCCTCAGTGAACTGATGTCGGATGAAGTGCTTGCCAAAGGCCGGCGGGAATGATATTATTACAAAGCTTTCTTACTGGGTTTTCCGTCTCCTCGACGGTCTGCTCGGCTTGGAAGGACATAGAAAGATGAGGAAATGAAATGCTGGAAAAGGAAAAGAAACAGAGTATTATCAAGGAGTATGCACGTAAGGAAGGCGATACAGGTTCTGTAGAAGTACAGGTTGCTGTACTGACAGAGACGATCAACCGTCTGACTGAGCATCTGAAGAACAACAAAAAGGATGCTGCTTCTGGACGCGGACTGATGAAGATGGTCGGCCGCAGAAAGAATCTTCTTGAATATCTCAAGCGTACTGATATCAACCGCTACAGAGAACTTGTTCAGAAACTCGGACTCCGTAAGTAAGACTGAAAAGACCGGCAATATGCCGGTTTTTCTTTGCAATGCAAACAGCGGAAACTGTATTGTATTCTGTGATTGACGCAATTAATGAACACTTGTATATTATATCTATAACAATTAGGAGAGATATGTATGCAGGTGTTGAAAGATGATTTGAAAAAGAAAATAATCAGTGCTGCAAGTGAAGAATTCAGAGTCCATGGGTATAAAGAATCTTCAATGCGTTCAATTGCTGCAAAAGCCGGAATTACAGCTGGCAATATCTATCGCTATTTTGAAAATAAGGAATCGCTTCTGCAGGCGATTATTGATCCATGTCTTAAGGAAATTGAGCATACGATTGCAGAATGCACAGACGGCAAGGTTGACATGGATTTCGACAGTGATGAGCATATCAACGGAGCTGTTCTCAATCTCAATATGAAATTATTCTCGAGGGGACTGGTACAGATCGGTGAAAAATACCCGGATGCGATGCAGTTCATTGCTCGTGATGAAGTATATCATTCTAAATACCGGGTCTGGCTTACATCTGTTCTGTTTGTCTACTATTCACAGCACTGCACCGGGAGATCGGAAGAGCACACGTCTGAACTCCAGTCACAGTTCCGTATCTCGTAT
>CALEMD010000195.1 GCA_937902945.1 uncultured Erysipelotrichaceae bacterium
TGTCAGCTATCTGATGAAACTGCCGGCAGTGTTCTTCAAGAAATACATGGAGGAATTTCTAGACAGAGGATTCAGAATCCGGATGATAGGCGAACTTGATGAACTGCCTGCAAAGACAGCACAGGTGCTGAAAGAGGCTGAAGAGGAATCTAAAAACAATACCGGACTCAGCTTGAATATCGCGATGAACTACGGTTCAAAACGGGAGATTGTGCTGGCTGCCAATGCGTATGCAAGGGATGTGCAGCAGGGAAAAAGAGAAGCAGATATCGATGAAGAAGGTTTCGATTCCTATCTGATGACAAAGGATTTTCCGCCAGTGGATCTGCTGATCCGCACCAGCGGAGAACAGCGGATATCAAATTTTCTGCTTTGGCAGATTGCATATGCAGAACTGATATTCAGAAAAGAACCATGGCCGGCATTTACAGCGGAATCGCTTGAAGACTGTCTGCATGAATATCAGAACCGGGATCGGCGGTTTGGAGGAGTAAAAGCATGAGCAAGTCAATGAAACAGAGAATACTGACAGGTGTTCTGCTTATAGCCATAGCAGTACCTCCGCTTGTTATCGGAGGCATTCCTCTGCGCATACTTATATTCAGTGTTGCCGCACTTGCGTCTTATGAAATTATTGCCTTAAGAGACTGCACTTCTGAATGGTCGATGATCATATTCCTGTTTCTGTCGATTGTCTGCATGTATAACGTGCCTTCAGACATGTATCCGGCAGCTTTAGCCGCGTTCATTACAATTCTGTTTCTGATCATGCTGTTCAATAAGAAATGGAAAATTGAGGATATCACTTATATATTCATTATTTCAACAATTATCACGCTGGCACTGAAAGGTGTCATTCATATTTATAAATATAGCGGGTTGGTTATGATCTATGTTGCTTTTGCCTGCTACTTCTGTGATACCGGTGCCTATTTCTTTGGGAGTTTCTTTGGAAAGCATAAAATGATCGAACGGATTTCTCCAAAGAAAACATGGGAAGGGGCAATTGGAGGATATCTGACGGGAGCCTTAACTTCACTTGCATTTGGTCTGATGTTCTGCACACAGTATCTGCCTGCTGAACTGATTGTGACTGCCAGCTTTCTGCTTCCGGCAATTGCTGAAATCGGAGATCTGTTCTTCTCCAGTATTAAACGGCACTATGGAGTGAAGGATTTTGGATCCATATTTCCAGGACACGGCGGTGTACTGGATCGTATAGACAGTCTTGTATTCTGCCTGATGGCATTTAATGCGCTGCTGCTGCTTTGGAGGATTTAATGAAGAAACTGATTTTGCTAGGTGCGACCGGTTCAGTCGGAACACAGATTGTTGATGTAGTCATGCATCATACTGACCTGTATGAGATTATTGCTCTATCGGCCGGAAAGAATATGAAGCTTCTTAGAAAACTGCTGCTGAGTGTTCATGTGGATACAGTGTGTGTTCAAAACGAAAGTGATGCACTGATTCTGCAGAAAGAATATCCAGATATACGTTTTATTTTTGGTGAAGACGGGCTGACGGAACTTGCTCGGCGCAGAGATTATGATCTGCTTTTAAATGCGCTTGTTGGTTTTGTAGGATTTAAACCTACTTTAGCAGCTATCAACAGCGGGCATGATATTGCTCTGGCAAATAAGGAAACTCTTGTCGCTGGCGGTGAACTGATTCAGAAAGCACTGATTAAGAATAACCGTCATCTGTATCCAATTGACAGTGAGCATTCGGCAATATTCCAGTGTCTGCAGGGAAGCCGCAGACAGGATGCACTGAAATTGATCATCACTGCTTCCGGAGGTTCATTCAGAGATCTTCCAAAAGATGAACTGAAAAATGTCACTGTGGAACAGGCACTTGCCCATCCAAACTGGAAAATGGGTTCAAAGATTACTATAGACAGTGCAACCATGATGAACAAAGGCTTTGAAGTAATTGAGGCACATTGGCTGTTTGAGATGGATTACGATCAGATTGACGTTTTGATGCACAGAGAAAGTGTTGTGCATTCTATGGTTGAATACTGTGATCATTCGGTTATCGCTCAGCTAGGATCGCCGGATATGCGGCTTCCAATTCAGTATGCACTGAGCTGGCCTTCACGTCTGCCTCTGGATGATGAACTTCTGTTCTCCCTGGCAAAGATTCACACACTGCACTTTGATGAACCTGATTATGAGCGGTTTCCTTTGCTGAAACTGGCATACGATACCGGCCGCAAAGGCGGGAATCTTCCAGCTGTCATGAACAGTGCCAATGAAATTGCCAATGCCGCATTCCGCAATGGCGAGATTCCTTTTACAGATATTGAAAAGGTAATTGCTGATACGGTTGAACACGCTGAGTATCAGCAGCTGCATACGGCGGAGGATCTGTCACAGGCAGATGCTTTGGGAAGACGGCTGGCAATCAGCCGCATCAGAGGGCGATAAATGAATACATTGATAACAATACTTCTATTCATACTTCTGCTGTCCATTATTATTGTCATCCATGAATTGGGACATCTCTTTACTGCCAAAATGTTTGGTGTTTACTGCTATGAGTTTGCTTTTGGCATGGGACCTAAGCTATGGAGTCATAAAGGCAGGGAAACAGAATACAGCATTCGGGCTATTCCTATTGGCGGAT
>CALEMD010000196.1 GCA_937902945.1 uncultured Erysipelotrichaceae bacterium
CATATAGTCTTGATGAAGAGGGAATGGAAAGAGTTCAGAGGCTGATTAGAAGAAATCTTGTAAAGGAAGATGACCTGTAGAAACTGTAAACTGCAGGTTTAATGCAATTGCTCTTGAATATCCTATAATAATGTTGTCAGCAGAACAGTATAACTGCTGATTTCCATCAGAAAGATCCTTGCAGCAACCAAATACATTTAAAGATCAAGCGGATAACTTGGAAATATTGGCATGAGCGCCATAAAGCGGATCTTGGATGGAAAAGACGGCACTAACAGCAACAGACAAATAGACGAAAAAGTTGGACCGCTAGGATCAACGAGGGCAGACGATCAGTAGAAGAGTCAGAATCCCGTGCCGTGTAATAAAACGGATTCTGCGGTGAGATACTGAGGCTCAGGACTCTGCCGCTTATTAAAGAAATGGAGGGACATGAACATGACTGTTCTAAACGCAATCAAAACAAAGCAGAAAGAAACCTATACAGAGAATGGTGCATCTGCAGTCAATACTACTGGAAGTGCAGTGCTGGATCTTTTTGCTGTAAGCGGGTCCCTCAGATATGAACAGAATAGACTGGAAGAACTGTTTCTGCGTGCTTATGCAGAAGATCCGCTTTTAGCAGTTAAAACGATGTTCTATACACGAGACGCTAGAGAAGGTCTGGGTGAAAGAACATCGGGACGCCAGATGATGAAGCTTTTAGCTCGCATGCATCCGGATACTGTCAGACGCAATCTGGATCTGGTTCCGGAATACGGAAGATGGGATGATCTTCTGTGTCTTGAAGACACAGAGGTCTTTGATGATGCTGTTGAGATGATCAAAGAGCAGCTTGGCAAAGATATGGAAAGCATGAAAGAAGGCAGACCTGATTCGCTTCTTGCAAAGTGGATGCCTAGCATCAATGCTTCTTCTTTTATAACTGTAACCGCAGGAAGAAGACTGGCTGAAAAACTTGGGATGAGTGAGAAGACGTACCGGAAGACGTTTTCGAGTCTCAGAGCATATCTGAATATTACTGAGACACGCATGTCAGAAAAGGACTACGAGTCTATCCGCTATGCAGAAGTACCATCTGTTTCAATGAACAGACATTTCAAAGCATTTGAACGCAATGACAGAGAACGCTTTGAAAAGTACAAGGAAGATCTCAAGGAGGGGAAACAGAAGATCAATGCTTCTGTACTTTACCCATACGAGATTGTAGAGAAATACATGTATACCAACATGGCTCAATCTGAGATTCTTGAGCAGCAATGGAAGGCTTTGCCAAACTATGTCGAAGGGGAGAACTCTTTCCTAGTCATAGCTGATGTGTCGGGATCCATGTATGGAAGACCTTTAGCTACTTCGGTTGGTCTTGCCATGTATTTTGCACAGAGAAACAAAGGACCATTCCACAATCATTTCATGACTTTTTCAGAACATCCTGAACTGCTTGAAATCAAGGGAGACAGTCTTTTAGATAGAATAAACGGTATTATGGATTGCGATTGGGATATGAATACCGATCTTGAAGCCGCTTTTCAGCTGGTTCTAGATTCAGCTGTGCAGGCACAGCTGAAACCGGAAGAACTGCCTAAATCCATAGTAATTATTTCAGACATGGAATTTGATGCATGCACAAAGCCGCTTGATGCACTTCTGTATGAAGACATGAAGCAGCGATTCATTCAGCAAGGCTATCAAATACCAAACCTTGTATTCTGGAATGTTTCATCAAGACAGAATGTATTTCATGCTGAAAAGGATTCAGCAAATGTGCAGATGGCTTCAGGAAGCAGTCCTTCTGTATTTAAGAGCCTTATTGCCAACACAGAATTAACCCCATATCAATTTATGCTTTCAGTACTGAATGCACCAAGATATATGCCGATCACTGTCTGAGTATCTTATCCGGTCAGGCAGAATGAAGGCTGAATAACTGGAAAAGGAGAAGTTTATGCTGAGTGAATACCCAGTCATCGATATGAAGAAAACCGGCAGAAATATCGAAGCTCTGCGCAAGCAGAACGGTCTTTCTGTGCGCGATCTTCAGGATGCACTGGGTTTCAGTTCCTGCCAGGCTATATACATATGGCAGTGGGGACAGACATTGCCGGATATACAGAATCTCATAGCACTTTCAAAGATCTTCAATGTAACAATTGAAGAGATATTGGTCACCTGTTAACAGGTGACATGGATTCTTAGCTCGGAAGGTAGATCGGAGGTTTGAAGGACCTTGCGTCTCTGGTTCAATTCTGGAAGAATCCGCCATACTCCAGAGTCTTCTAATGGTCGGAAAATGGACTTTGACTCCATCAATGAATGTTCGACTCATTCCTCTGGAACCAGCACAATTGAAGCGATGCCGCGTACATGAGAACGGCATCGCATTTTCTATAGACAATAGTGAAATTGCATACATGTACTGAAATATGTACATGTAATCTGCTAATGTATGAATGCAATGAACAGATATATGCGGGCGAAAGGAGATCGGAGCATGATTGAAAACATCGAAATACAAATGGATAATATAGTCGCTTATTCTGTATTGAAACAGGCATCATTTTCGCATGAGAAGTATCCAGAAACATGGGATATGATTCAAAGTGTCATTGATGAAGATCAAAAATGCCTGATGGTTGATCCTGTATTGCTGGCGGAAAAATTAGATGGCGCAGATATGGAACAGCTGGTATCAGATGATGTTTTCAGCTTTATGGAAAAGGCATATAAAGATGCACTTTCGAATGGTTTGAAGGAATACGCCTATGATTTAGGACAGCTGTTTTATTTCGACCGCTATGGCCATGTGAATTATAAGAAGGCGGTTCAGTATTACAAGATTGGTGTTGATTCGGGTGATGAACGTGCTGAGCTAGACCTTGGAAGATGCTACTATGAAGGTGCAGGAGTTAAACAGGATTATGAGAAGGCATTTCATCTGCTTGCCAAACAGGCATTTGCTGGCAATAGAGCCTTTGCACTGTATCTTATAGGTGAGATGTACTGGAATGGCTATTATGTAAAGAAAGATC
>CALEMD010000197.1 GCA_937902945.1 uncultured Erysipelotrichaceae bacterium
CTGTGGCTATGAGTATTATACACTTTGACCAACACTGTGCAGGTTACGGTTTATAATGATAAAATTACTGCAAGGAAAGCCATTTTTCAAAATTCGATATATGAATTGGGGGTGCTTTTTGCGAATATGGAAAGTTCGGTACATGACCCTGTCGGTCATAAAAATAACCAGTTTAGACAACCATCTGTGCTGAATGAGTTTTTGCACCTCTTGTTAAAAATCGGAATCATTGTTTTGATCTTTTGGTTTGTTTTTTCATTCGTCTTTGGCATATACCGCGTACATAGCATTGAGATGAAACCAGCTATTTAAGATGGTGATCTCGTGCTTTTTTATCGTCTGAGCAAAGATCCGCAGTTCAGTGAAACTGTTGTTTATCAATACAAAGGAAATACATATATCGGACGAGTCATAGCAAAAGAAGGAGATGTCGTTGACATCGATGAAAATGGTCTGCTTATCAACGGTTCCTATCAGCAGGAATCCGGTATTTATACATCGACTACGCAGTTTGAGGAAGGCATTGATTTTCCTGTTACTGTAGCACAAGGAGAAGTATTCCTATTAGGCGACAACCGCCCCGAAGCAACAGACAGCAGAATATTCGGCTGTGTAAAGGAATCTTCTCTATTAGGGAAAGTTGTTGGCTTCTTCAGAAGACGAGGGATATGAGTATGGGAATATGAGAAGCATTGAATGTTTCAGATAATCAGTCAGAAAACATATAAAAGATAGGAGGATCTAAATATGTTTAAGAAAAGAATTACCAGTTTGTTTATGGCAATATGTCTGCTTGCAGGCACAGCCATCTCTACAGCCAGTGTTCATGCAGAAGCATCCCCGCAGCCAACAAAAGGAACTGATACAGCCGGATCAGAAGCAAGTGCTTCTGTTGTAATGTCTAAAGTCCTGACAATGGATCCAAGTGTTGTCACACCCGATAAGACATTTACATTTACAGTCAAAAAGGAAAGCTTGAATGGTACTGCTGTGACAGATGAAGGCGACACAACAATGCCAGTCATTGGAAAGACTTTCACCCTGAACACAAAGACCCCTACTGCAAAGCAGAATGCGACCATATCGACCAAGTATTCTGCTACGAACGCATCGGGAAGCTATCACGATGCGTTGGCTGTTGCAACTGACAAATATAAAGCTGTCACGATGACAACGACAGATCTTCTGAATGGAGTGACATTCACACATGCAGGAGTTTATGTCTATAGCATCACTGAAAACACTCAGGATCCCGCTGATGCAACAATCGAAAATACGAAAGCAAAATATACGATGGTTGTTTATGTTGCAAATAAATATGCAGAAGGTGGAGCATCCTATTCTGATGGTGTCTATGTTTCCGCTGTCGGTGTGTGGAACACACTGGACAAAGACGGTGGAACAGTTGCTGATGCAAATACATCAAACCCACAAGGTGACGGCGTTGTTACAGCTGGCTTTGGAACAAAAGTTGACGCAACTCTGACAAGCGGCTTAACAGATGTTGGATCACAGTTTGAATTTGTAAACAACTATGTTCCTCTGTCGCCTCTAATGATTGAGAAGACTGTCAGTGGTGCTTATGCAGACCGCACTTTAGAGTTTACATTTTCTACAATTCTATCTATTCCATCCACTGCCACAGGTGCGGATACATATACTGCTCTGGTCTGCAAGAATGGAGCCCAGGTTGGAACAGATACTGTAATTTTTACAAAAAATGAGACTTATACAAAAACATATACACTCAGTGATGGTGAATACCTATTGTTTGTAGATGATATAACAAATAAAAACGGCATTCTTCCAGTTGGAACAACCTATACAGTATCTGAGACACCCATTGCAGACTATACACCGTCTGTTAAAGTCTATTATGCAAACGGCACAGCAGCTCGTGTTCAAGACAATAATGCAGCTATCAGTGCTGGCGGTGTTGTCTCGACCACAAACGCAACCAACAATAGCAAACTGATCGTTGGTGATGTTCAGGCGATCACAGATGTTGCAAACAAAATCGAGGCCAACCAGACTGTTGTCAACAACGCCTACAAGACTGTCACCCCTACTGGAATCATCATGGATAACCTGCCAGGTATCTTATTAGTTGTTATCGCAGTTGCTGGTATGTGCATGTATCTTTACTTCAGGAACAAGAAGCATAAAGATGCCTAGAATCTCTTGAAGAAGTACAGACCGATTGGACATTTTATCATTCATGTACTCGACAGTGCAGTCAATGTATGCATTGTCACAGTATTGTTTTTCATGTTCCTTTCCGGACTGTACATACTATGGTATTCCAATCAGATCTATACTGCCGCGGCTTCTGTCAACTATACGGCATACAGACCAAATACAGAAAGTTCTCTCTCTTTTGAAGAATTGGAGAAATTGAATCCAGAAGTATTTGGATGGCTGAATATCTATGGTACCCAGATTGACTACCCTATCGTACAGGGTGAAGATAATGAAAAATATCTGAATACCAATGCTGAAGGCAATTACTCTTTATCAGGAGCTTTGTTTCTGGATTATGAGAACAGTCCTGATTTCAGTGATTACAACAGCATCATCTTCGGTCATCACATGGATCAGGGTGCAATGTTTGGAGAAATTGATCTGTTCAAAGATCAAGACTTTCTAGATACGCATCGCTACGGATCTCTTTATTACAATCATTCGCAGTATGGCTTAGAACTTGTCTGCTATCTAGATGCTGATGCCTACGATACAAGCGTATACGGGATACTGCATTCAGAGAACGGAAGAGAAGAATACCTGAATAATATCATTGGCAAATCACTTGCAAAGTCAGATGTGTCTGTATTTGCAAGTGATCAATTGGTACTTCTCAGCACGTGTTCAACTACATCAACAAATGGCCGACATATTCTTGTTGGCAGAATTACTGAAGAGGTTCAGCCAGATACGTTTATCAAAGAAGAAACAATTAACAAAGGCACAGGAATAGATTCGGGAAACAGCTGGATCCAATATCTGCGGAATCTAGGCGGATGGATCTGGATCATTCCTCTATTCATCCTTGTGCTGATCATCCTCCTACTCTTGTATAGAAAGAAAAGAAGAAAAGACAGATGAGAAAAAACACAGGAAAGATCAAAAAGACAATATTATTTGCTGCAGGATGTTTAGCAGCGGGTCTTTCCTGTGCTCTTCTGCCTATTCATGCTGCTTCTTCTATTGCAATTGAGATTCCATACACACAGGTTTTTACCACAAATACCGCATCCGTTGATGCTTCATTTGAGTATCAGATCACTGCCACCTGTACCGCCACACCTTCCTGTCCTCTGCCGTCTGCTTCAGCAGGCAATTCCGAAATATTTACAGTCAATGGAAATACCTCAGATCATCTTTCCATCACATTTGAAACAGAAGGCGTCTATACCTATGAAGTTCGAGCGGTTGATGCAGGCAAAGCAGGTTATACATACGATCAGAACGTTTACACAATTGAAGTCTATATTGCAAGCATTGCTGGTTCGCCGACACAGAATACTTTGATTATTAAAAACACTTCGCAGCGCAAAGTGACAGAACTGCATCTGGATCCTTCTTACTATGAAGCAATACCAGAGACTTCACCAACCCCAGAAGCAACTCCTGTTCCGCCCTATTTCATGGTGAATACACCTGAGGTCACCATGAAATAGGGCGGAACAGGAGGTGCTTCTGGG
>CALEMD010000198.1 GCA_937902945.1 uncultured Erysipelotrichaceae bacterium
GGATATTCGGACACCAGCGCACCATCCACCGCAACCGCTTCCCGCAGGGAAGCAGTGTTACCAGATTTGCCAATATGCGAGGTGTGTTTGACCGCCGTTACTTCATTTCTGAAATACTGGAAGAACATCTGCTTCTCACTGGTTGCTTCTGCATGCAGATCAACCAGTATGACATCTGCGTGTACCGTCTTATAGAGCTGCCTCATGCAGGAAACCGGCGGCTCTGTCACTGAGTTCATGAAGATGCTTCCCATCAGGTTGATTACGCCGACTGTCATATTTCCGCATTTTTTAACAATGCAGGAATGACCATACTGAAGCGGTTCCATATTGGCTGGCCGTATCATGTCTACGCAGTCATTCATTTTCTCAATGATTTCACTCTTTGAGAAAGCATGATTGCCTAAAGTAATCACATCCACACCGGCAGCTTTCAGGCTATTGTATATCTTTCCGGTTATGCCTTTGCCATGCGCTGCGTTCTCTGCGTTCACAACTGTAAAGTCAATATCATATTTCTTCTTTAATGAAGGGAGACTTGATATCACTGCCTGCCGGCCGCTTTTACCAACTATATCTCCGAGAAAAAGAATATTCATTTACTTTGCGATATCCTGTACCCGTACCTCACGGATCAATGTTACCTTAACCTGACCCGGATACTGCATTTCGTTTTCAATCTTCTCACGGATATCATGTGCTACCTTTACCATGCCGACATCATCAACCTTTTCCGGCTGAACAAGTACTCTGACTTCTCTGCCGGCCTGAATAGCGAATGCCTTTTCAACTCCGTCAAATCCCTTGGCGATCGTTTCAAGCTGTTCAAGACGGTTGATATAGTTTTCCATGGATTCATAGCGGGCACCAGGTCTAGCCGCACTGAGTGTATCAGCCGCTGCTACAAGCACACTGATAATATCTGTCGGTTCTGTTTCACCATGATGCGATTCAATGGAATTGATTATAATCGGACTTTCTCCATACTTCTTAGCTACCTTAGCACCCAGTTCGACATGACTGCCTTCCTGTTCGAAGTCAATTGCCTTGCCGATATCGTGCAATAGACCTGCACGCTTAGCAATGCCCTGATTGACGCCGAGTTCTGCGGCCATCATACCCGCAAAAGTTGCTACTTCCATCGAATGTTCAAGAGCATTCTGTCCATAGCTGTAGCGGAAGCGCAGACGTCCGATCAGCTTCACCATATCTCTGTTCATCTTGCCGATGCCCAGCTTGAATATAGCTTCATCACCGATCTTCATGATCTGCTCGTCGAGTTCACTTGTTGTCTTTGCGACAACATCTTCAATTCTTCCTGGCTGAATGCGGCCATCCTTCATCAGTGTTTCCAAAGAACGTCTGGCGATCTCACGGCGGATTGGATCAAAGCAGGATACGGTAATGACATCCGGCGTATCATCAATGATCAGATCAACACCTGTTGCCTGTTCAATAGCCTTGATATTGCGTCCTTCACGGCCGATGATGCGGCCTTTCATGTCTTCGCTAGGCAGAGTAACAACAGAAACTGTACGTTCAATTGTCTCTTCCTGTGAATAGCGCTGAATAGCAGAAGCAATGATATTGCGTGCCTGCTCTGCAGCGGCTGCGCTTGCTTCTTCTTCCTGGTCTCTCATGTAAGATGCAATTTCTTTCTGCATCTTCTTTTCAACAGCATCCATCAGAACTTTCTTTGCATCGTCCTGAGACATGCCTGCGACCTGTTCTAAAACCTTGATTTGATTGTCAATACGCTGCTGCAATTCTGTTTCCATTTTGCTAAGATTTGCATTTTTCTCATCAGCAATGCGGTTCTTTTCGTCCAATTTAGCTTCTTTAGCGCTCAGATTCTCCTCGCGGAAATTCAAACTGTCTTCTCTGCGAAGAAGTTTGCTCTCTGAACTCTGCAGCTGACTTCTTTGTTCTTTCAGTTCCTTTTCAGCCTGCAGCTTTGCTTCATAAGCCTGCTGCTTGCCGTCAAGTATTGCCTGACGAACCAGATTATCTGCTTTTGTTTTAGACTCTTCCAGAATCGATGCTGCTTTGGCCTGCGAATGAGCAAGACCTGATCGATTGGCAATAACCATGATGACTATGCCAATTGCAACGCCAATAACCCCAGCTAAAATGGAGATCATAACTTCGTTCATAATTCATCCTCCATTTTCACAATGTTTCTATCCGAGATTTCTCTCCAGACTATTATATAGTTATCGTTGATCTTTCACAAGTCCGAAAACACAAACCAAGGGAAGCTTCCTGCACAGAAAAAGAAAATCTCCCGAAGGAGATCTTCCTGTTATTTCTTGGCTTTTTCTGCAGGTTTTTCTGTTTTGCCTTCTGTTTCTTCTTCCGGCGCAAACAGCTTCTGCTTGATGGCTGCTGTCAGCTCCTCATCCAGTTCCGGACGGGCTTTGACATATTCGCGGACAGCCGCAATGCCCTGGCCGATCTTCTCGCCTTTATATGAGAACCATGCGCCTGCTTTATCAATGATTTCATAGTCTACAGCCATGTTGATGATTTCACTGGTGTGTGAAATACCCTCACCATAGATCATCTCCACTGATGCAACCTTGAACGGCGGCGCAACCTTGTTTTTAACAACTTTGATGTTTACTTTGTTGCCAACAACCTCAGTGCCATTCTTAATGGTTTCACTGCGGCGTACATCCAGACGTACAGAAGCATAGAACTTCAGTGCTCTGCCGCCAGGAGTAGTCTCTGGGTTGCCGAACATGATGCCTACCTTCTCACGCAGCTGATTTATGAAGATCGCTGTGCATGAGCTGCGGTTCATAACACCGGACAGCTTTCTCATTGCCTTCGACATCAGTCTGGCCTGCAGACCGATAGAAGAATCAGACATTTCTCCATCCAATTCCTGCTGCGGCACCAGAGCTGCCACTGAGTCAATGACAACCAGATCAATTGCTCCTGAACGGATCAGCACTTCAGTGATTTCCAAAGCCTGTTCCCCGGAATCCGGCTGGGAAAGAATCAGTTCATCAATATCAACTCCCAGTTTCTTTGCGTACAGCGGATCAATGGCATTTTCAGCATCAATGAAAGCACATCTGCCGCCTGCCTTCTGACACTGCGCGATAGCCTGCAGCGCAAGTGTTGTCTTTCCTGAAGATTCAGGACCGTATATTTCAATAATTCTGCCCTTTGGATAGCCGCCGATTCCCAGCGCATAATCCAGAGCTAAAGAACCGGTTGGAATGGCATCAATGGAAACATCCGCTCTGTCTCCAAGCTTCATGATGCTGCCCTTGCCGTATTCCTTTTCAATTGCTTTCAGCGCCTGCTGAAGCAGTTCATCTTTCTTTGTATCTTTCTCGTTTGTCATTTCTGTC
>CALEMD010000199.1 GCA_937902945.1 uncultured Erysipelotrichaceae bacterium
TTCTATTTTCAGACTTTTTCATCAAAACTACTTGAATTCCTGATAGTTAAATTCTTCTCGAAGAAGTTCGCACCCATTCTAGATGCCGACGCAGCCAATATAGGCATATGCAATCTTTCTGCATTCTTCCTGATTGTCATTACATCCTCATGCAGCATCGGTTCACTGCTGATCACTCCATCCGTATCGCAGCAGTATCCGCCGTTGAAGCAAAGCATGCCATCAAACTGTATATCATCAAAGCGAGGAACCGCATACGGAGGCCGACCGGTTGCTAGAAACAGCTTTGTTCCGTTTCTATGCAGACTGTTCAATGCATCCTTGATGCATGGATGCAGATCTGATTCACCGAAATTCAGCAATGTTCCGTCGATATCAAAGAAGGCAATTTTCATAGCTTCTGTACCTGGATTGAAACATGTTCAATGCCTTTTCCTTCTCTCATCCATGTTTCTATACTGTCAGATAAAGATTCAGCCAAAGACAGATCATTATCATAGTCAAGCAGATAGAATATACCGGAAGCCTTGTCTTTTTCTCTTGTATAGACAAATGTTCCCATTCTCTTCCTGTTATTTCTTGTTACAAATGCATAGTACTGTGTGCACGCATTTTCTGATACGAGATTCTCAAGCTCCTGAAGATCATGTCCTTCAGGCAGATTATCTTCCCCAAGAAATTCTCTGATCATGCATTTCTGATTGATTGCCGGTATCTGATAATAGTCCACGTGATATAGTGTCAGACCCTGCGGAGCCGCATTTCTTCTTGCGATCGTTTTTGACTTTGCATCAAGCATTTCTTTTACGTCTGCTGCACTCATGCGTCCTCTGCCGACCTCTATCAGTGCTGCCGTCATCATTCTGACCATATAGCGCAGAAACCCCGTGCCCTTGAAACGGATATTCAGTACATCTTTTTCCCTTGAAAAATCAATGGCATATATCGTTCTGACCTGATCAGGACAATCTTTCCAGGAATTCGCCGAAAAGGAAGAAAAATCATGTGTTCCAACTAAGCAATGGGATGCTTCTTCCATCTTTTCAATATCTAGAGGAATCGGACACTGGTATACCTGATTGCAGCTGAAGACATTGTATTCACCAAGATTGATCTTATAGTCATATTGTTTCCAGCGTACATTGTAGCGAACATGAAATGACGCTTCTGCTGTCTCACATTCACGGATTCTGATATCTTTTGGCAGATGCCCATTCAAAGCACCCTTCCATTTTCTTGCATTCAGATCCATATCACTGTCAAAGGTAAAAACCTGACCCCAGGCACTCACACCCGTATCAGTTCTTCCAGCCGCAATAATATTGATCTTTGCGTGCGCTATTTCATGCAGCGCCGATTCTATCTGCTCCTGTACACTGTTTCCTTTTCTCTGTGACTGCCAGCCTTCATAGCCATCGCCGACATAGGAAACGATGCATTTATACCGTGTCATCAGATGCCGTAAGACAGGAAAATCATCAGACCAAGCACTGCTGCAGCACATATCAGCAGCACATAATCCCGTCTCTCCATCTTCAGTATTTTATAGCGTGTTCTTTCAAGTCCTGGGGCATAGCCTCTAGCTTCCATTGCATTCGACAGATCGTCTGCTCTTTGGAATGCTGAAACAAACAAAGGAACAATCAGAGAAAGAATTGCCATGATTCTCTCTTTCATCTTTCCTTCCTTCAGATCTACGCCTCTGCTTTCCTGCGCCTTGAGAATTCGCTGCGTTTCTTCGATCAGATCCGGAATGAAGCGCAGTGCTAAGCTTATCAGCATAGCTATTTCATGAGAAGGTACACCGATTTTCTTGAATGGGCCAAGCAGATCCTCAATGCCCAAAGTCATATCCAAAGGCTTTGTGGTTGCGGTCAAGCTTGTTGTAATCATGATCATCAGAAGCAGACGCACTGCAATATACAGAGTCTGAAAGACGGCATCACTGTATACTGAGAAGGTTCCAATTGTAATCAGTATTGTTCCTGTTTTGACGACAAGTACATTGATCACAAGCAGAAATACAAGCATAAACAGCATCGGCCGCATAGATTTCCAAATATACAGAAAACTCAGCTTTGCCATCAATATGACAATGCTCACAGCCGCAAATATGCATGCATATCCAATCCAGCCGGCTGGAAAGAAAATTGCCACCAGCAGTATCAGTATTGCTCCTATCTTGGCACGCGGATCCATGCGATGCACAATGGAATCCATTGGAATGTATCTGCCCAGTGTAAAATTACCCATTATGCTTCACCTGCTTTGCAATTGCTGCGGCCATTTCATCAATTGTTTTAATATCATCAGAAATATCAAAGCCTTTTTCTTTTAAAGTATCTTTGAGCCTGATCAATGATGGCGGCAGTATGCCCATTTCCTGGCATAGTGAAGAATTCTGAAAGAACTGCTGCACAGTTGCATGCAATCTGACTTTCCCGCTTTGCATAACTACAACCTCACTGCAGTAGCGGAATACCTGTTCCATATCATGTGTAACCATCAGAATGGTTTTATTTTCTTTCTCATTCAGATTCTGAAACAAAGCCATCATCGCGGCCGCTCCCTGCGGATCTAAACCTGCGGTCGGTTCATCAAGCACTATAACCTTCGGATCCATGACTAGAATATCGGCAATGGCTACTCTGCGTTTCTGCCCGCCGGAAAGCTCCAGCGGACTGCGTTCATCAAAAGACGCATCCAATCCTACTTTGCGCAGTGTTTCTTTTGCCTTTTGAATTGCTTCCTCTTCACTGCAGCCAAAATTCTTTGGCCCAAAAGCAACATCTTTGACTACCGTTTCTTCAAAAAGCTGATTTTCAGGGAACTGAAACACCAGACCGACCTGCCCGCGCAGACTCTTCAAATGCTTTGGATCCTCACCGGCAGAAATCGTTCTGTCAAGCACTTCTACAGTACCGGTACTAGGCAGCAGCAATGCATTGAGATGCTGCACAAGAGTGCTCTTGCCAGAACCCGTCTGTCCAATCACCGCAGTAAACCTGCCTTCTGTGATATCCAAGTCAACATCTGTCAATGCTGCACAGCGATATGGAGTTCCCTCAGAATAGATGTGGCTTACGCCTTTGAATGATATTGGCATAATTCTTCCACCATCCTTTCCATTGAAATATTTCTATGCAGTCTGACTCCATGCTTCAGCAATGCATCTTCCATCTTCATGCTGAATGGAATATCAAGATCCATCCTGCGCAGTCTGTCTTCATCCTTGAATACGTCTTCCGGTGAGCCAAACATTGCAATCTTTCCATTATTCATAACCAGAACGTCATCACTTGAAACAACTTCATCTATATCATGGGTAATAGACAGAATTGTCAGATGGCTTTCTTTATGAAGATCCATAATGACTTTCTTTATCTCTGCCTTGCCCTGAGGATCAAGCATGCTTGTAGCTTCATCAAATATCAGAATCTTTGGCTGCATAGCCAATACACCTGCAATTGCAACTCTCTGTTTCTGTCCGCCGCTGAGATGCGTAGGCTCACTGTTCAGATATTCGCTCATCTTAACCTTGCTGGCAAACTTCTGAATGATGCCATCCATTTCTGCCTGCGGAACACAGTGATTTTCCAATCCGAATGCTATATCATCCTGTACTGTGGAGCCTATAAACTGATTATCCGGATTCTGGAATACGATTCCAATGGTTCTTCTGATTGCAGTCAGATGCTCTTCGTCTAAAGGCAGTCCATCAATCAGGATCTCTCCGCTTTTCTTTTCAAGAAGTCCTGCAATCAGTTTTGCAATTGTGGATTTGCCACTCCCATTGCGCCCAATAATTGTTGTATAGGAACCTTCCTGTATGCTGAAAGAAACATCATTGATTGCCATGATTTCCTGGTCATAACTGAACTTCAGATTTTTAACTTCGATCATTGCCATTGCATGCCCTCACGTATAAAGCCACATTATTATACAACATAAGCGTAAATTGGGCGATTGAAGCATTTTCTGACTATAATGATCTTAAGTGGTGTGAATATGTCCTCTATGATTGGGCTTCTTCTAGGTTACCTGACTGTAGTGCTTCTGCTTGCCGCTGCAGTTTCCGGATTGCATCGTCTTTTTCGTCCTGCTTCTTCCTATTTCGAAGACAGAAAATACAAGCCGGACCTGCGATCTGCAGGTTTGATGGCAAGCCTTGCTCTGATATTCAGTATAATCTGCATTCTTATTTTCGCCTGGTCAGGAGGCGTTTTTAAGGGTGTCCCTTTTGAAGAAGCGATGAGCCGTGTGTTTATCAGAATTGATGCTCGGAATCTTATGCATATTGCCCAGTACGGATATGGCACTGCCAATGTATTTGAAGACCAGGATAAGATGATTGTCTACTTTCCTCTGTTTCCTCTTCTTGTTAATCTTATACAGAATATTGGACATTTTGGCTATTATACCAGTGCCATATTTCTGCAGCCCATATTTCTCTGCGTTTCTGTCTTTCTGCTTCATATCCTTATACAGATGCATTTTGGCAGAAAGACTGCCTCATTTACTGTACTGTTCCTTCTGCTTCTGCCGGAATCATGGTTTCTATGCACGCCGATGACCGATGGCTTATATCTCATGCTTCTGCTGTTCTGCTTCCTATTCATTGAAACAGATCATCCATTCTATTTTGCTGTTTTCGGCTTTCTCACTGCTCTGACCCGTTCCTCAGGCGTGATTCTGACTGCTTCTGCTGTTACAGTGCTGATTGCCTCACTAATTGGAAAACAATCTGCAGACAAGCATCATAATCCACTGGCCTGGGGATTTGCGGCCATCGGCCCATTATTGGGATTGGCATGTTATTTAGGGCTGAACCAATACTATTACTCTGATCCATTTGCTTTCAGCTCTGTAATGAAAAGCCATTGGTCGCAGGGTCTAGGCCTGATTCCAACTACAATGAAGTATCTGGCAGAATATGCATTCAATCTGAATAATGGAAATGGCTGGCAGTTCAGTATATATGTCTCACTGCTCTCATTCATTTATATTCCTGTGAAATCTTTTCTGGTATATAAGCAGAAGAACAGAATCCCACTCTCTTGGCTTGCATATACCATCATCTGCATATTTGTAACAGATGGTGCCACGTGGCTGTTAAGTGAAGCCCGTTACACGCTTACTCTTCCGATCATTCCATTATGCCTTGCTTTATCAATCACGAAAAAGCGTTCTGTTCTTTTGACTTTACTTCTGCTCTTTTTGCTTTGGATCATTCTTCTGAAAGTGTTTTTGAATTTTGGCCCTATGTGGTAAGAACAAAAAAAAGACAGATTATTGCTAAACTGTCTTTCCCTTTCTGCTTACGCCTTGTCAGCGCAGCCGAATGAATTTACCATCTCGATAACCTGAGCTGTAATAGCATCAGCTCCCGGTTTCAAGAGTTTGCGAGGATCATAGCCTTTGCCAGCCTGATCTTTGCCTGCTTCGATGTATTCACGAGTTGCCTTTGCAAATACAAGCTGCAGTTCAGTGTTAACGTTGACTTTAGAAACACCCATTGTAATAGCCTTGTGAACCATATCATAAGGAATGCCGCTTCCGCCATGCAGAACCAGCGGTTTGCCATTGACTGCCTTCTGGATTTCTTCCAGACGGTCAAAGTTCAATCCAGCCCAGTTATCCGGATATACACCGTGAATATTGCCAATGCCTGCAGCAAGGAAATCTACTCCCAATGCAGCAATTGTTGCACATTCTTTCGGATCTGCAAGTTCACCATTGGAAGTAACGCCATCTTCTGTACCGCCGATGCCGCCTACTTCGCATTCAATGGAGCAGCCCTTTGAATGAGCTAAAGCGATGAGTTCCTTTGACTTTTCCATATTCTCTTCGAAAGAATAGTGGGAACCATCGAACATTACAGAAGTGAATCCTGCTTCGATGCATGCTTTTGTTCCTTCATATGTACCATGATCCAGATGCAGAGCTACAGGTACTGTAATACCCATCTGATCATGAATATCACGGACCATATCGACTACATTCTTGAATCCGCACATATACTTGCCTGCACCCTCAGATACACCAAGCATAACAGGGGAATTAGCCTTCTGGCATCCTGCTAGAACTGCCTTGATCCACTCCATGTTATTGATGTTGAATGCAGCTACTGCATAATGACCATCATGTGCTTTGTTGATCATTTCTGTTGCTGAAACCATTACCATATCCTTAAATCCTCCTTCTTGCAGTTTCATTCTATTCTTTTTTGCACGTCTTGCAAAGCAAAACACTGCTGTTATTCAGCCAAAATGCCCATTTTGTAAAAAGCAGTCCCTTTGCAGGACTGCTTCTCAATATTCGTCTTCGCTTTTTACAGGCAGATCCGGTCCATCATCTTCATCTGTATCTGGCATTTCATCATCATCCACATCCAGATCTTCAGTTGATATATGAACTTCATCAAACTTGCGGCGGCTTCTCAGATCCCATTTATTGCCTTTCAGGGATGCAAAGCGGTTATCAAGCATCAATTCTGAGTAGAACTGTGCTTTCTTCTTGCTCAGTTTCTCTGGCGGAATATCCATGGTCTTTGCGACTTCCTGCCATAAACGTGCAAATTCAATTTCTTTCTTTCGTTTGCTCATGCAGTGGAATGCTGCGTCTGTCATCGTCTGATTATTTGTCATTTCTCTTTTTCCTCACATCTGTTCGGGTGCACTTACACCAATACAGTACAGGGCATTTCTGATCGTGATCTGACATGCTTTTACAAGTCCGACACGCTGTGCGCTCAATGCTGGGTTTTCAGGATCAATAACCTTGCTTTCGTTATAGAAACTATGGAAGGTAGACGCTAGACGGGAAATATAATTTACCATCTTATGCGGCATACGGGATGCTGCTGCATCAGCTACAACTGACGGGAACTCATTGATTTCCTTCAGCAGTGTCATCTCTTTTGCAGTAGTTATTAAACCATAGTTTTCAGCATTGTCAATATCTCCTGCTGAACGAAGTATGGAACTCATTCTTGCATGAGCATACTGCGCGTAATAAACAGGGTTCTCATTGTTCTGCTTAACTGCCAGATCCAGATCGAAATCCATCTGCGTGTCACCTGCTCTAGATGCAAAGTACCAGCGTACAGCATCTGTTCCTGCTTCATCAAGAAGATCTCTGAGGGCTACAGCCTTGCCGCTGCGCTTAGACAGTTTGAATTCCTCGCCGTCCTTGATCATTCTAGCCATCTGAATGATATCAACCTGCAGTTTATTGTCCTCATAGCCTAAAGCCCTTATAGCAGCCTTTAAACGCGGTATATAGCCATGATGGTCAGCACCCAATAGATCAACCAGTTCATCAAACCCACGATCGAGCTTATCCAGATGATAGGCAATATCCGGCATCAGATATGTATAGGAACCATCACTCTTGACAAGTACACGATCCTTATCATCATTGAACTCTGTAGTCTTCAGCCAAAGAGCTCCTTCTGATTCATATGTATATCCCTTTTCTTTCAGTGTGGCCAATGCTTTTTCAACAAGACCTCTGTCACGGATATCCTGCTCACTTGTGAATACATCAAACTCACAGCGGAATTCCTTCAGATCTGTCTTCAGCTTTTCCAGTTCTGCCTTCAGACCATACTCTCTGAAAAAAGCCAGACTCTCTTCTTTAGCCATGGATGCATAGCGATCGCCATACTCTTCTTGGATTCTCTTAGCAATAACAACAAGATCCTCACCATGATATCCATTCTCCGGCACTTCTGCATCAGTGCTATACAGCTGCAGATATCTAGCCTGCAGAGACAAAGCCATCATGCCGATCTGATTGCCGGCATCATTGACATAGTATTCACGGGTCACATCATATCCCGCCATCTTCATCATGCGGGTAACACTGTCACCCATTGCTGCACCTCTAGCATGACCTGGATGCAGATCCCCTGTAGGATTGGCAGATACATACTCCACATCTACCTTCAGATGCTTTCCTGCTTCGCTCTTGCCGTAATTCTCATTTCCCGCAAGCACTTTAGTTATAATTGTCTGCAGACTGTCCTGTTTCATGAACAGATTCAAAAAGCCAGGACCGGCTATCTCCATATGATCAGCCCCAACTGCATCACAGTTGAAGTTATCCATCAGTTTCTGTGCTGCTTCCACTGGTTTCAAACCAGCCTGCTTGCATAAACGCATAGCCAGGTTAGCCGCATAGTCACCATGTGCCTTGTCTTTCGGCAATGCAATCACGATTGTGGCCGGATCTACCTCTGCAGAAAAAGCCTTGTATGCTGCCTCTGCAAACTCTTTTTTCAGTCTATCTTCTATTTCACTCATCTTTAACTCCCTTCAATTGCCATACCAAACGCTGATGTGTTACTTCTCTTCCATCTTCAAAGATACTGTACTGCACCATCCAAACTTCATCATTCTGATAGTATTCTTCTATCTCTGTTTCAAGTTCCATAATGCCATAGGGGCTGATAATTCTGCTCTTCCCTCTGCCATCCAGCGGAAGAATTGTTTTACTCTTTATATCCGCATGTCTTTCAAGAATAATCTGATCTTTTTCAAACGCAATTTCATGCCTTACAGAAGGGTTATTCAATTCTTGATACGTCAATGTATCATTCAGCAGAAAACCTTTGCCGTCCGCAAGAACTGTCGTCTTCTTTTCGTCATAATCATACTGTGTCAGTCGAATTCGTATTTCCATAATCAGTTATATACGTATGCATTATATCCGAGAAATGCGGCTTGTCAACATACAGAATCAAGCATAAATACAGCACTTTTCGATAATCATTCAAAATAAAAGCAAGTTCGCTTTATGCGGACCTGCTTTCCTGCATCTTATGAATTGTCATTCAGCCTTCGTCTTGCTTCTCTTCCTGTAATAGAGATATCCAGCACCTATAGCAATCACTAGGATATTCCACCACAGATTATAATTCTTCAGTGTTTTCTCTGTCTTGTTTCTTTCAAGCAGCGCTTCTGCTTTTGCACTTGCGGCAGATTGATCACCTGTATCAACCGATGTGTTCTTAGTTCCGCTATTGTTTTTAGCAAAGACTACATGAATCGTATGATCTGCATCTATACGCTTGATTGCATAGTACGTAACCGCACCAATTGATTTGCCATCTACCAATACATCTTTCACATGATAGCCTCTGTTGGCTGTAAAGCGATATTCAATTGTTGAATACCAATAGTACTGATTCCACGCATCTGCATTGACACTGCCGCCTAGAGTATGCGTAATGCCAACATTCAGATAGCCTTCCTGCCAAGTGCCTGTCGAGGAAGAATTTGAGCTGTCCGGAGCAGATGTTATTGCGGCAAAAGGAGTTGCGGCATTCAGCAGCATAAATGTTGAGAAGTCTCTCGTCTTCAGACGCAATGCACGGCAGTTTACAATTCCATCTTCTGTCTCTTTCTGCATTGAGATAATTTCAGGAATATATAAACTGAGTTTTCCTTCATGTACAGATGCTACTGCAAAATACTGTTCATCCATATACTCAGGTATTTCAATAAGGATTTCAATATCACTGTTCAAATGAGTCAGCTGTTTCCTGTTGCCTGTATCATTCTTTGGATACGCAAACAGACTGATATCAAGAATCATTCCCGGTTCAATATTTGGCATAACACGTAGCAATTCATTCAGATCTGCTTCCTGTGCTTCACTCAGATTGGCAGTGATGTCTCTGATCTTCAGCTGCAGTATCAGTGGATTCTCTTCATTTAACACATTGATCAATGAAGCTGGGATAAGACCCTTTGCGGCTTCTTCAACTCCATTCTGCTTGATCAGATTTGGAATCTCTGCCTGATCAATATCCGAAAGAACTTTATAGCCCTTATACTGCTGATATGCATTCATCAGCATATTGAATTTATCCATGTATTCTGCAATCATGCTCATTTCAACTTGATTCAGACTCTGGTATGCACTCAGTACGGCATTAAGTTTTGCGATGATTGCTGCATTGATTTCTTCTGCCTTCAGAGTATCAGGCAATGCATCTATAGCCGCGATGAAGTCTGTGACGTCATTGCTTGCACCATCTATTTTCGATATGCCTATTGTAATGTTCTTCCCATCAACCGCATTGACCAATTCTGCTTTGACAGCTGAATTATCAATGGCATCTTTCTGAGTCAGAGTTATCGTTCCGTCGTTTGCAATAGACAGTGATGCAATAGAATACATCGTATCTGCACCTGCAGACAGAGTGATCTTTATCGAATATGTTCCTTCTTTCAGATTCTTAATTGTAACTGATCCATTTTCAGCAGTCTTCTGTGCAACCTCTTTACTGCCCTGCATTACAGTGACAAGCGCTGTCTTCATTACCGACCAGTCATTAGTCAGATTCACCTGTACATCGATTCCCTTATCTGCAGTGATGTCTGCAATGGTATGTTCTGTATCATCTTTGCTGACAGCAGCTATAGATACTGTGCCGCCATTCTCTCCGAATATATCTGCCTGAGCACTGTAGCTGACACCTGCCTCTAATCCTTCTGCAGAATACTCTCCAATATCATTGGTATATGCAGCTGCCTTCAAAACATTGTCCTTATAGTAACGAATCACAGAATTTGCTTTTGCTGGCTGTCCATCTGTCTGCAGCAGTCTGCCTTGGTACAGAGTGCCATTTTGCATCTGGATGTCAGCAGTGCCTGAAACGATCAGACCAGCAGAATCCAATGTAAAGTGCGTTGTACCAGCATTTGTTCCTTTTACCGCAGAAGCATAATATACACCTGCTCCAAACCCTGGAATATCATAGCTTCCTAAAGAATCACTGACGGTTGTGCTGACTGTCTTGCCAGCAGCGTTCTTGATGACAACTGTGGCATCTTTAATCAAAGTGGTTGCATTGTTGACAGTCATCGTAACTTTTCCACTCAATAAGATAGAAGGATCAAGATTGATTGTTCCTGTTACAAGTTCATACTCCTGCGGTGTATCTTCATTCGGCAGCTTTTCTGTTTTCAGTACGGTTGTAACAGAACCCGCACCATCTCCTGCAATGACTGTATACTCAGTATCCGCAAGCAATCCGCCAATCTCAAAGCGGCCGCTATTGATTGTCTTAGTGCTGGCAATCAGATTGGATGTGCCTTTTTCATAGATCTTGACTGTTACACTGTTTCTAGCCGGTTTCACATAACCAATAGCTAAGTTTCCAGCAGCGATCGTCATATCTCCACTCTGTGTAGCACCAGAAGAAACGCTTAGGTTCTTTGTTGCAGAGAGAACATCTGCCTGTCCTTCATGATAGTTGCTTACTAGCAGATACTTCCCATTTGCTTCCGCATATGTATAATATTTGCCTGCAGAATCGGTCGTGATAGTCTGTGTAACGTTGCCGTCAGCATCTTTGATGTATACGATGGCTCCACTGACAGGATTTCCATTGATATTTGTGATAGTTCCCTTGATTGCCGGCTTCAGACGAATTGGATTGCTTACACCCGTCATGCTCGCAACAGGGAATCCTGTAACAGCAACTGTCTCTAGGTATTCCTGCGTCTTCTTGTCATTCTCTGCATACAGTTTATACGTAACGCCTTCCTTCGAAACACCCTGCAGTGCGAACATGCCATACGCATTTGTCAGTGTCTCAGCAGCTGTATTTCCATTTGCTGTCTGCAATTGAACAGTTGCATTTTCAGCACTTCTTGAATAGAAATCAACCACCTTGTTATCTGATGACAATAAGAGAACACTGCCATTTACTAAGGAGAAATCTGCCTCGCCGGTAATCGTTCCATCTCCATTTTCATGACTGTCAAATATTATCTTCTGCCAGCAGGATGAATCCGCATTATATGCAATTGCATATGCACTGTCATCCTTCACGCCAGCCGCATCATAGTATCTATATCCATATGAATCCACAAAAGTACTCAGTTGAACCTCGGTATCCTCAATCAGTTTCTCATTATAGACATGAATTCCCGTTAGGTTTGTATTGCTTTCTCCACTGATTAAGCGTCCGCTTTGCAATGAAGTTGGTATTGTATCAATCACTCTTGCGGATCCATCCTCATTGGTTATGATATCCAGTTTCCCTGTATGTGATAAGGAACCGGATTTATCTTTTGCTCGGACAGACAGTATATAATTGCCAAACTGAACGTTTTCAATTGTAAAGCTGCCATCAGAATTGATAGCCTTCTGATAGACTGTATCTCCATCTAAGCTCTTAACAAATACTGTTCCTGTCATTGTTCCATTTGCGGCAAACTGCCCGCTGATTGACGTTGTTGCAATAATCTGCATTTGGGTATCAACAGATGCTGTATCCGTGCGGGAGATTGTAACCACACCGGTTTTATGATCTTCTGAAACAGTATACTTGACGCCTTTCAGTGTTTCAGCCCCTGCTGTGATAACGGTTTGCGTATCATCATTCAGTTTAAATGAATCTGGCAGTACAAAGCCCGCAGCTGCTGTCAGTTTATAGTTGATGCTTCCTGGCTGTGTAGGATCCTTAGG
>CALEMD010000200.1 GCA_937902945.1 uncultured Erysipelotrichaceae bacterium
AGGTAACAGACAGGGAACACACGCAACATTGACTAGGTCCAATGTTTCCGGCGGCGGCAAGAAGCCGTTCCGTCAGAAGGGCACAGGACGTGCCCGTCAGGGTTCAACCCGCGCTACACAGTGGAGACACGGTGGAATCGCATTTGGACCGCAGCCTAGAGATTATGGATATAAACTGAATCGCAAAGTACGCAAACTTGCTCTGCGTTCCGCACTGAGTGAAAAGGTGAAGGAAAACAGCTGCACATTAGTTGAGAATCTGAACATGGAAGAAGCAAAGACAAAGAAGGCTGTCGCAATTCTGAACGCATTCAAGTTCGAACGCAAGACATTGTTTGTCGCTGACATGGCTGAGGATTTCGACAATGCATACATTGCAATGCGCAATATCCCGAATGCGGTTGTTGTAACAGTTGCTGATCTGAATGTCTATGACATCATGAATGCAGACAACATTGTTATGACTGAAGCAGCCGCTGCTAAAGCTGGGGAGGTACTGGCATAATGAGTGCACGTGATATTATCATCCGCCCGATCGTAACTGAGAAATCAATGAGAATCGGTGATGCAGATAACAAAGTTACATTTGAAGTCAAAAAGGGAAGCAACAAAACAGAGATTGCTCAGGCGGTTGAAGAAATCTACGGAATCAAGCCTGTAAAGGTCAACGTAGTGAACTGCCGTCCGAAGGACAAGAGAGTCGGCAAATATGCTGGCAAGACAAATGCAGTCCGCAAGGCAATCATAAAGCTGCCGGCTGGACAGGAAATCAGCCTGTTCAACGAAGAGAACAAGAAATAAGCAGCTTGTATCAACTATCGGAGGAAATCGCTAGCTCCGGAAAATATGCGAAAGGAAAAGAAAGAAAATGCCAATCATAAAGTATAAGCCGACCAATAACGGCCGCAGAAATATGACTGCGCTGTCGAATGAACGCATCACTAAATCGACACCGGAAAAGTCACTGCTGGCCAAGCTGAACAAGCATGGCGGCCGCGGAAACACAGGCCGTATCACCACGAGACATCAGGGTGGCGGACACAAACAGAAGTACAGAATCATTGACTTCAAGAGAAACAAGGATAACGTACCGGGAACAGTTGCTGGAATCGAGTACGATCCAAACCGTACAGCAAATATTGCACTGATTCATTATGCTGACGGAGAAAAGCGCTACATCATCTGCCCGAAAGAACTCAAAGAAGGCAGCAAGATCATTTCCGGAGATGCAGTCGATATCAAAGTCGGCAATGCTCTGGAACTGAAGAACATCCCAGAAGGAACAACAGTCCACTGTGTGGAATTGGTTCCGGGAAAAGGTGCACAGCTTGCAAGAAGTGCTGGCTGCAGCGCACAGATTCTTGGATTTGAAGGAAAATATGCAACGATACGTCTGTCAAGCGGCGAAGTTCGCAAGGTTCTGAACAACTGCCGTGCAACAATCGGAATCGTTGGAAATGAAGATTACAGTCTGGTCAACCTGGGTAAAGCAGGCCGCAATAGATGGAAGGGCGTTCGTCCTACTGTCCGCGGTTCAGCTATGAACCCTTGTGATCACCCGCACGGCGGCGGCGAAGGAAAGTGCCCAGTTGGACGCAAAGCTCCTATGACCCCTTGGGGAAAGAAAGCTATGGGCGTTAAGACTAGAAAGCACAAGAAGCAGAGCAACGATATGATCGTCCGCAGACGGAACGGAAAATAGTTGAAAGGAGAAAATGACAAATGGCTAGAAGTGTAAAAAAAGGTCCATTCTGCGATGAACACCTGATGAAAAAGGTTGAAGCGCTGAATAAGGAAAGCAAAAAAGCAGTTATTAAAACATGGTCACGCCGTTCAACGATTTTCCCAAGCTTCGTAGAACATACGTTTGCAGTTTATAACGGCAAGGAACATGTACCAGTCTATGTAACAGAAGATATGGTCGGACATAAATTGGGTGAGTTCGTTCTTACCCGTAAGTTCGGCGGACACGGCGACGGCAAGTCAACACAGTCCAGCTCATCTGGAGCAGCATCTTCCGCACCTGCAGCTGCACCAGCAGCCGCACCTGCAGCAGCTCCAGCAGCGGATAAGAAAGCGTAAGGAGGAATATAGAAATGGATGTAAAAGCAACAGCGAAGACAGTTCGATATACTCCTCGCAAAGTCAGACTGATTATTGACATGGTCCGCGGCAAGAGTGTTGAAGAAGCAATGGCAATACTGAAGTTCACACCGAATCAGGCAGCAGGAGCTGTATCAAAGGTTGTTAAATCTGCGACAGCAAATGCTACTCACAATCACCAGATGGATGAGAACAAACTCTACATCAAGGAATGCTATGCCGACGAAGGTGTGGTACTGAAGAGATTCATGCCAAGAGCTAAAGGAAACGCTGCTTCGATTATGAAGAGAACAAGCCACATAACAGTTGTGGTTTCAGAAAGATAAGGGAGGAAGATCGAATATATGGGACAGAAAGTAAGTCCAATCGGACTGAGAGTCGGCGTAATTCGTGACTGGGATTCCAGATGGTATGCTGACAAAGCTGATTATGGAGATCTTCTGAACGAAGACGTAAAGATCCGCACATTCCTTGAAAAGGAATTGCATGATGCATACGTATCAAGAATTGAAATTGAGCGCACAGGCAAAAAGGACTGCAAGATTGTAATCCGCTGTGCAAGACCTGGTGCCATGATGGGCAAGGACAGCAAGGACAAAGATAAGATGGAAGTCCTGAAGCAGAAACTGTCTAAGCTGACTGGTGGCAAGCAGATCAAGATTGATGTAGTTGCTGTCGGCAACCCGGATTTGGATGCACATCTAGTAGCTCGCAAGATCTGCGAACAGCTGGAAGCTCGTCAGTCATTCCGTATTGCACAGAAGAAGGCAATTCAGCAGACTATGCGTTCTGGAGCTAAGGGTGTTAAGACTCTTGCTAAAGGACGTTTGGGCGGAGCTGAAATTGCTCGTCAGGAAGGCTATGCTCAGGGCAACGTTCCTCTGCATACACTGCGCAGCGATATCGACTATGCATGTGAAGAAGCACATACAACATACGGCAAACTGGGTGTAAAAGTCTGGATCTGCCGCGGTGAAGTTAAGCCGGGAGAAATGGTTAAGGAACCGGAAGCACCTGCACGTTCTCCAAGAGATCGCAGAAGCGGCGGCCGTCCTGATCACAGACGCCCTACTCGCAGACCTGCTGCTTCCGCAGCAAAGACTGCACCTGCCGCAGCACCGGCAAAAGAGGCGGCTCCTGCTGAAGGAGGAACTAAGTAATCATGTTGATGCCTAATAGAACCAAATACAGAAGACCTCATCGCATCAGCTACGAAGGCCGCAGCAAGGCTGGAAGAGCAATCACGTTCGGTGAATACGGACTGGTAGCAGATGAAGGTTCATATGTAAGCAGCGCTCAGTTGGAGGCTGCACGTGTAGCCATGACACGTTATATGGAACGTGGCGGCAAAGTTTGGATTAAAGTATTCCCACAGCTGGCTAAGACAAAGAAGCCGCTTGAAGTACGTATGGGAAGCGGCAAAGGCGCACCTGATCACTGGGTCGCTGTTGTACAGGCCGGCAGAATCCTCTTTGAGATAGGCGGAGTTGACGAGAAGACCGCAAGGGAAGCTCTGAGACTGGGAGCTAACAAACTCTGTGTTAAAACCCGCTTTGTTAAGAAAGGCGAGGAGGAACTTCACTGATCATGAACGTTAAAGAAATTAGAGATAAGAGCAATGAAGAGCTGAATCAGGAAGTTGCTTCCCTCAGCAAACAGCTCTATGACCTGCGCTTCCAGCAGGCTACAGGCGGTCTCGAGAATCCTTCACAGATGAAGGATATCAAGAAGACAATCGCAAGAATCAAAACTGTATTGACAGAACGCACACTCGCTGCAGGCGAGTCGAAGTAAAGGAGGGCACAGGACATGGAAGAAAGAAATAAACGTAAGGTTCTGCGCGGCAAAGTCGTATCCGATAAGATGGATAAGACAATCGTAGTAGAAATTCAGACTACAACAAGCCATCCTCTATATGGAAAGCGCGTGAATTATTCCAACAACATCAAAGCCCATGATGAGAACAACGAAGCTAAGACAGGCGATATCGTTGAGATCATGGAAACAAGACCTTTGAGCAAAGACAAGCATTTCCGTCTGATCAAGGTTGTTACGAAAGCAGTTGTTCTTTAAGCACAGGAGGAAAAAGTAATGATTCAGAATGAGACAAGACTAAAAGTCGCTGACAATACCGGTGCAAAAGAACTTCTCGTCATTCGCTGTCTTGGTGGCAGCAGACGCAGAAATGCAAGCATCGGTGACATCGTTGTATGCTCCGTCAAAAGTGCAGCACCAGGCGGAGCAGTGAAACAGGGGCAGGTTGTTAAGTGCGTAGTTGTACGTACTGTATATGGTCTGCGCCGCAAGAATGGAAGTTACATCAAGTTTGACGACAATGCGGCAGTCATCATCAAAGATGACAACACACCGCTGGGAACAAGAATCTTTGGCCCAGTCGCTAGAGAACTGCGTGACAAAGACTTCATGAAGATTGTGTCTTTGGCACCGGAAGTATTGTAGGAGGCAGCCAGAGATGAAAATCAAAACAGGAGACAAAGTAAAGGTTGTCAGTGGACACTACAAGGGAACAATCGGCGAAGTTAAAGCCGTAAGCCCTAGCAAGAACAAGGTCATTGTTGAAGGAGTCAACATGATCAAGAAATCACTGAAGCCAACGCAGGCTAACCCAGAAGGCGGCATTACAGAGCATGAAGCTCCGATCAATGCTTCCAACGTCATGATTTATGATGGCAAGGGCAAGGTTGCATCCCGCGTCGGTTACAAGACTGATGCAAAAGGAAACAAAGTCCGTGTCTATAAGAAGAACGGAAACGAGATCAAAGGAGGCAAGAAGTAATGAACCGTCTATTGCAGAAATATAAAGAAACGGTAGCGCCTTCTCTGATTAAGCAGTTCGGCTATACAAGCCCAATGCAGTGCCCAAAATTGGAAAAGGTAGTCATCAACCTCGGTGTTGGCGATGCCATTGCCAATCCAAAACTGCTTGAAGAAGCAGCTGCTGAACTGACACAGATATCCGGACAGCATCCGGTTATTACAAAGGCTAAGAAATCCATCGCTAACTTCAAATTAAGAGAAGGTATGCCAATTGGATGCAAGGTTACTCTTCGCGGCGAGAGAATGTATGAGTTCCTCGATAAGCTGTTCAACATTTCCCTGGCCCGTGTTAGAGATTTCCATGGTGTAAGTGCAACTGCATTTGACGGCCGCGGCAACTATACGCTCGGTGTTAAAGAACAGCTGATCTTCCCAGAAATTAACTTTGATAAGGTTGGAAAAGTACGCGGAATGGATATCGTTATCGTTACAACCGCAAACACGAATAAAGAAGCATATGCATTGCTGAAAGAAATGGGCATGCCATTCAGCAAAGGCAAGGAGGACTAGTAAATGGCAAAGACATCGTTAAAGATCAGACAGGCTCGTCCTCAGAAGTTCTCTAGTCGTGAATATACACGCTGCGAGAGATGCGGACGTCCGCATTCTGTATTAAAGAAGTACAAGGTCTGCCGTATCTGCTTCCGTGAGCACATC
>CALEMD010000201.1 GCA_937902945.1 uncultured Erysipelotrichaceae bacterium
GAGAAGAAAAACCAATGTCCGGAACATTCTCTTGACATCGGCCATTACATAACAGGTTTGCGCACATATGCGCGGATAACACCGATTGGCTTGCCCACTGCTTGAATGGTAAATCTGCCAATATCTGCCGGCAGAATGAATGTCTCTGCATAATGAACAGTGAACGGTTCAAACTTGCCTTCATCGCTGCTGATCAATGCTTCGTCTCCCTCAACAAGATTTGCCATACTGACAGTATTCTCAGTATCCAGATGCACTTCAGAGCGGATCCAGTATCTTCTTGTTTCAATGAATTCAAGTTCATGAAGTCCAGTATGTTCTTCTGTATATGCATCTTCTTCATGCAGCTTCACAGTAGGACTGACGAGGTTCTTCTTTACCCACGGTGTCGTACGATCCCATTGAATGACATGGCTGCCATGTTCCACATTGATCGGTCTAGGCTTGCCATCCATTCCCAGGCGTCCCCAGTCCCAGAGCTTGAATGTGAAGATATACGGAGTAGCACTGATCTCAAGAACCATGGCCCCTGCTCCTGAGCAGTGTATCGTTCCTGCAGGAATCAGGAAATGATCATGTTTGGCTGCTGGAAAGCGGTTGATATATTTTTCTGCATCAAAAGTTCCGCCCTTCTTTTCAGAAGCACGCAAAGCAGAAAGCATTTCTTCTGAATTCACGCCTTCCTTAAGTCCTAAATAGACCGCTGCGCCTGGATCTGCGTCCAGTATGTAGTAGCTTTCATCCTGGGTATAAGCCATGCCAAACTGTCTGTGGATATATTCAGCTGTAGGATGTACCTGCAGAGACAGATTCTGTCCCTGTATCGTATCTAGGAAATCAAAACGAATTGGAAACTCTGCTCCGAATCTAGCATACACATCCGGTCCTAAAAGCTGTGTTGGATAGGCCAGTACCGCATCCATAGCCGGCAGTTCTATTACCGTATTATCACACGCAAGCAGAATGGAGTTTTCTTCTGGAACACCATCAAAACTCCAAGCATAGTTTTTCTTTTCCGGATCAAGATTGCATACTTTCTTCATCCATTGGCCGCCCCAGACTCCCGGGTCAAAATACGGAACAAGACGGAATGGTCCGCTGACTGTCTGTTTCAATCCGCGGTTTAACAGTTCTCCATCAATCATCTTTGGATGATCAATTTCATTTGTATCAATCAGATAATCAATATGTCCAAGCAATCTCTGTTTCTGCTTATCCGCAATTCTCCATTCCAGAAAGAATCCCCGCTTATACTTGCGCAGTATATCTTCTGAAGAATTATGACAGTGGTAATTGCTCATGCCGGCTCTGTAGCGAAGCTGAATCTGCCAGCGGGCCAGATCTAAATACACCAGCCTGTCATAGGAACAGATCTGCGACGCACCGAACCCATACACAATCACCAGACCTGCTGCTTCCTGGATTTTCTCCTGGGCCTGAATGATTCTGTCGGTATTCATGAAATCACGGATTTCTCCATAGCACATTCTTCCGAATACTCTGTCATCTGTCAGAAATGGACGCATCCTATCTGTCAGTTCAGATTCTGAAGGAAATAGATCCATTGTATTGATAAACAGATCCGGTTCCAGTTTCTGAATCTCCGGTATGATTTCATCATCAAATACACCTGGATATGTTTCAACCGCCAATACGCAGTCTTCCTTTATGCTGCTTCTAAGCTGATCAATAATGCTGTCATAGCCCGTCCATACATGGCCTGCACAATCATGCAGTTCTGTTTTTGGAAATCGATTATAACTGCTCATTTTTCACTGCCTCCGCTTTTCCATCTTTCTTCATAACTCTGTATCCAAAGGGCTGTTTCTGTATCGCCTCATAGTTATGGCCAGCTCTGCTGTTCCAGCAAGCCATGACTTTCAGCGGTTCATCACCCGTATTGATCAATCTATGCGCATATCTTCCGCTGATGCGATGCACACTGCCGCTGAAAACCTTCTCACACCACGTATTTCCAGTATGATCCATGTACATCAGCAGACCCTCTCCAGCTTTTCCAATATAGATTTCTTCACAGCTTTCATCCATATGGAAATGTCCTTTGGTCATATTGCATTCTCCGTTGACTGATACCGGATACAGCACTGTCAATCCCCATTCCAGACTTCCATCCGCTTTTTCTTCTGAAGAACTGCTGTAAACATCATACATAACGGTTTCAGCATCCATTCCTTCCGCATTCAGATAATAGGAAGACACATCAGAAAAGTGTTTGCGATAGGATTGTATATCCTTTCCCTTCAGTATTCCGCTCCACTCTTCAACTGCCGGCGGTTCAATGATTTTCATATGCATTCTCTCTTTCAACACCCATCATAATCGGCTGTTAAACGTGTGTCAATTGATGAAGCGCAATGGTATAATTGCATCAGTGAAAGAGTGAATATAATGAAAATTGCATACCTGCTTCATACGGATCTGCCATGCAGCGTGCTCTACGCATCCATAAACGAATTAATCAAGCAGAAAGACCATGTATTTGTTATGGTCAACAGTGATAAGGACAGAGATGAAGTCACCATGCATTACGGCAATGACTGCCGCGTACACATATCAAGAACCCAGCAGTTTGCTCAGGAAGGAGATATGTCTCTTGCAAGAGGAACTCTTCTGCAGATCAGAGATTCTTTAGAAAGCGACTATGGACCTTTTGATTACTATATCAATCTTTATGATGGCATGCTGCCGCTGAAGAGCAGAGATGAGATTGTACATTTTCTAGAAGAAAATCACAGTGACTGTTTCTATATCGACCGCACTGAAAAAGAAGATCCTTCACTGCGCAAGAAGACTCTTAAGTATTATCCCTATACCAATCTCTTAAGCTTCCCTACTAAGAAAAGTGTCCGCAGGCATACAAGAAACATGGCTTCTTTTCTGAATCTTCTGCATATTCGCAGAAAGCTTGATGATACGATCGAAATCGGCAGTCCCTGGTTTATTCTTACCGAAGCCACTGCTAAAGTATTAGCAGATAAATTTGCTTACTGTTCATCCACGTTCAAACTGTCATGGTATGCCGAAGAAATGTACCTGCCTATGATGATTCATAAATTCATGCCGCAGGAAACGCACATCAACAAGGATTACAGAGCTGTAGGACCTGAAGGAAGCTGGCAGGAAAGCCAAGGCATCCGTCCCATCACAAAAGAAGTTCTCAGCAAAGAAACAGATGCACTGTTCGGAGGAGCATTCCTGCCAACTATAGACGAAGAACTGTATGCAGAAGTGCTTGTCCGCTACAATGCAGGCTATTCCAATGCCTATGCAGCTGCGTGCAGTGAAGAAGAAAAGACACCGGAATCATTCAATAAACTCGTCAATACTTTCTCTAAAAAGAACAAAGATGAAGAAAACCAGTAAAGAGAGACATCCTTCATAGGACATCTCTCTTTTCAATAGAAAAGGCACATCACTGTACCCTTAAATCATTGTTCATCAGTAATAATATCGC
>CALEMD010000202.1 GCA_937902945.1 uncultured Erysipelotrichaceae bacterium
AACCGCAGTCAATACGGCATTGAAATCCATTGTTTCTACCTGCAGCTTAACTCCCAGTGAATCCGCAATGTACTGCGCCAGATCAATTTCTGATCCAACTGCATTGCCAGACGCATCCAGATATTCATTCGGCGGATAGTCAGGTGAGGTTGCAACAACAAGTACACCTGCTGCTTTGATTTTATCGAGCTTGCTGTCGGATGCGGCAGTTGCAGCAGAAGATGCGGAAGCTGAAGTTCCTGTTGAGCAGGCAGTCAGCAGACATACAGACAGCAGACACAGCGTCATTGTGATATGTTTCAGAGTTTTATTCATTTTGATTGTTTTCATTTGGTTTTCCCTCTTTCTTTTCAAAGCATTTCCTTTTGTGTACTTTCTGCGTCGGTCATCACTCATGCTCATACCCCCTTTATCACCAAAAAACCGTCTCTATTGAAACAAGAGACGGTTTTACCGTGGTACCACTCTAATTGCTGAATTCAATTCAGCCACTCATTCCCGTTAACGCCGGTTGTACGTTTCATCCTACTGTTCTTTCAGATGAACTTCTTGCAGATGCGCTTCTCCAATTACGTTGCCATCGGACTTTCACTCTGTTCCGACTCGCTTGTGGACATCCTTGGATACTCTTCTGTTCTTTGAAGTTGACTTCATACTAATGTAAATTTACACACGTGTCAACATTTATTTACATTTATTTTCAGTAAATGTAACTATTTTCATTATTTGCCGCAATACAGTCTTACTGTACAGCGGCATATATGATTGGCAGGATCCGTTTTCACTTCGCACGATCCTTTCAGGTCATCTGCAAGCTGATACACCTTGCTGAATAGGTCATATCTGCCTTTTCTTGCTTTCAGCATTCCCATATAACCGCTTTCAGTGCTCATCAGCAGCCAGCCTTCTTTATAAGTGAAAGCCGTTTTGATATAGGCACTTCTTTCTGTTCTTCTGCTCATAGTCAGTGCACAGTCCAGCATCTCTGCCAGTATTGCACTTATGCTATGAAGCTTAGTTTTATCTGCTTCCGCAGGCAGATCTGCTTCTGCATCAAAAGCAATAGAGGAAACACGGCAGGATGCATAGCATTCCATCAATACGGCATCCAGCTCCGGCTGGCTGCTGAAAGAAGCCGGCATATCTATCTTTTCAGCACCTTCTGTTCTAAGATCATGAACAAGCCGATACATAGCAGACTGACCCCTGCCATCTGCTTTCTTTTCTTTCTGCATAGACATCTGTGAAACCTGCTGGGCATAATGTATCGTAATAAACTGCATTCCCTGCACTAGACATGCAGTTACAATCTGTGAAATTGAGAACCAGACCATCTCCATGTTGTAATAGTAGTTATAGCATTGAAACAGCATATACAGACACAGCACTCCGCTGACTGAAGTCAGATAGAACATCTGTGTTTCCGAATGGTGAATGGAGCTGAACCATTTAGAATCCATAGCCATCATGTAGATCAGTATCATGACTAGAAGCAGAACCCAGGTAATCAGTTCCGCAGTATTGACATAGGATACCTCCTGCAGCAGCTGATACATATTCCGGTTCGTATAAACAGAAAGCCCGCCAAGAGCGATTGCCCTGGAAATCATATACTGCAAAGCAAAGAACAGTGCTCCAGTCAGCGTGCCATATACTCCCGGCCGCATGAACAGCGCAATCAGAGCAGCTGCTAAGACCATGAAACACAGATACTTCAAAGGTTCATTGGTTATATAAATGGTCAGTGCACTTGTTCCCACAGTCATCAGAAGGCCAAATGCAAGCATGATGAGAATCGGTTTCTTTGAGCAGTCAAAAAGGCTCATCAGCCAATTGCAGAAAAACGCACAGACCAAAAAGCGGATTGCCAGAATCATATAAAATGTCACAGATGTATTCTGAAATAGGTTCATCTTTCAAAAGCCTCCATTTATTACACTCACATGCAAAATCTGATATTATTATAACGTATGAAAAAACCGAAAGGTACGAAAGTTGTCCGCCAGATTGTATTTGCACTGCTTTTCACAGCAGCCGCAGCGATTTCCTGTGCCTTATTCCCTGTACTTGCGCAAGATCAGTATACTTTCATTGATCGTTCCATGGATCCTGACGCAACAATAGAAAAGTACAAGGATGTATGGGATGACACAGCGATCAAGCAGGAGAAAGATCCGCATCTGGAATACTCTCCAGGAGATACCATAGGCACGATCACGATCCCAGAATTGGATATATATGAACTGCCGATCAGCTATGACAGCAACTATCTTGCCAGCAATTGGAAAATATCGGCACCAGGTCACAGCGGCGGATGGGGAGTCCCAGGAGAATCCACTCCCACCTGCATCGGTTCCCATAATTATCAGCTGTTCCATGATCTGCCAAAACTGCAGATTGGAGACCGCTTCATCATAGAAACGGAAACCGACACATTTGTCTACATTGTTACAGAGACACAGGTATACAACCATCTCTATGACAATTGGAATGAAACCGCCTTCTCTTCAAAGAAGCCCTACTCTGTCGAACTGATGACCTGCTATCCTATTTCCACGGTTACTACAGATGACACATATATCGTTACCGCACAGATGCAGAAAGGGACTCAGTTCATTGACTGAATCCCTTTTCTTCTTGTCTTCCTGTTCTTCTGCTACTGCTGCGTAGAAACAACATATACCGACTGATTGCCAAGTGTATCTTTGATGTAGACCGAGAAGCCATTCAGATTATACTCGAAGTTCACTTCTCCAGTTCCAGAATCGGTAAATATCGGTTTGTATACAGTTCCATCTGCGGACTGTGCATACGCTGACAGAATATCCACGCCGCTCTTTGCATCGCTGTACGTCAGCTTCAGAATTCCATCACTCAGCGTATAATGCACCAGATCCGGTCCCTTCTTATCAATCGTATTGATTGAGATGGACTTGACTGCAGATTTGCCATTTGTCGCATCAGCCGTAATCACATAAGATCCATTTTCACTGATTGAAAGCAGATAGCTGCCATCATTCTGTTTCTCCGCAATGGTTTTGATTCCGCTCTCGTCAACTGCATAAACCTGCGATATGCCAAAATTGAATCCAACTTCAACTGTGATCGGAAGATCCTCCGCCGTCAATGCCGTATTATAGTTCACACTGCTGATGGTCGGAACCCATGTTCCAATCGAATATACAGCTATTCCAGTCGCTACTCCAGCAATTCCAACACCCAATACAGTTCCCGTGCTTCCAGCACCGCCTGTTGCAGAAGCTGCTGTTGCGGCAGAAGCAAATTCCACATTTGTACTCATCCCTGCTGCGCCTAAAGCCCCGACTAGAACTGCAAAGGCAGCGTCATTGTTCATTGATACAGACTTAGCAGAGCTGTTTAATGCAGCAGTGATATCTTTATCTTTCATTTTCATGCCTATCAGTTCCTTTCTTCCAGCATTTTTTTCAGCATGCTTTTCGCTGTGTTAAGCCGGCTCTTCACTGTCCCTGCAGGGCAGCTGATAGCCATAGCTATTTCTTTTTCCTTAAGACCTTCATAATACTTCAAGATTACAACTGCTCTGAGCTTCTCCGGCAGACGATCAATGCATTCCACAATCTCCCGCTTCTGATCATTGCGCATGGAGACCGTCAATGGATCACTGTCTTCGCTTTCATCCGCCACCTGCAAAGAGGCGGTATCATCCAGTGAGCTGTTCAGCGGCTGGTTCATGTGCTTCATGCAGATGTTATATGCAATGCGGTTCAGCCACGCAATGAACAGTCTGTCATCCACCAGTGTCTGAATGCTCTTCAGTGCATTTATGAAAGTTTCCTGAACAACGTCTTCAGCCTCAGCAGTGCTTTTAGTTAAAGACAATGAAAAGAAGTAAACTTTCTGATAGGTCGCACTGTATAGTTTTGAAAAAGCATTGCTGTCGCCTTCTTTTACCCTCTTCACTAAGGGAGTCAAGTCGGCGTAGTTCAGTTTCCCCATATTTCCTATCACTCCTAAGATAATAAAACCAAAGAAATAGTTCATTCTTTTTTTATGTATTTATTATAAACCATCTTGATTGTTCTTAGTACCAAAACAATGATTACGCTACAAAAGCACTGCGTATTCGTCTATAATAATAGCAATGGAGAATAATTATGGCTGAGAAACCAATATTTGATACCGTCCGTTTCGGTGGGTTTGATAAAGAGGAAGTCCTGCAGTTCGTTTCTGAAACACTGGAAATCAGTGAAAAGAAAGAAAAAGATGCACAGACACGTTATAAAGAGCAGCAGGATAAGATCAATCTTCTCAGCAAGCAGGTTGAAATACTGACCAAAAGAAATCAAGATCTTGAAAATGGTGCTCCTGCAGGTTTTTCTGCTCCTCCAGCTTCCCCGCGTGAGATTCTAGATACCCAGCATGCCTGTGAAGTTTTAGTGCAGGAAACAAAAGCCCGCTGCCGAGCCATGCTCGATGAAGCCAAACTGCAGTCAACGCCTGTAAGCAGCGACTCTTCCGCCTTTCCAGAGATACAGGAACGCTATCGGCATATTCTTACCAGTCTGAATGCCATCCAGGAAGTCTCTTCATTGTTCGAGCAGAAGCTGCACGAGCTGAACGGTTCACTTGATAATCTGAAAGCATCCGTGACAGACACGAAGGGAAACAATTCAAATGGATAATCCCCTTCGAGAACAGGTAGATGCTGAACTTGCAGAAGTCCGGCGCAAAGCCCTAAGACGTCAGAAGCGGAACAGCATTATAAAAACCTGCCTGCAGATATTCCTGCCGGCAATCATTATTCTGATCCTTCTGAACAATGTCATTGGAATTGCACCTGTATACGGTGAATCTATGGAACCCAGTCTTTACGAGAATGATTGGATTGTTTTCAATCGTCTTGATCAGATACCAGAGCGGGAAGATATCATTGTTGCAATGAAAGATTCCAGCAACCGTCAGATCATCAAGAGAGTCATCGGACTTCCCGGAGAAACAATTGACATCCGTGACGGCAGCATCTATATCAATGATGTACTGTATGATGAATCAAACTTCCTAACAAAGGGAGAAACCTATACATATGATATTGAATTTCCAGTCACCCTCGGAAGTGACGAGTATCTTGTTCTTGGGGATAATCGAGAAGTATCCTTGGACAGCCGTTCCAGTGCTACCGGCATGATTAAGCAGAATCATCTGCTTGGAAAAGTAGTTATGTTTGTCAGAATCTATAACTGACCGTTTCTCGTCATGGAAAACAGTCAGTTTTTTATACAAGCATAAAAAAAGACTGCAGATTCCTAGTTTTCTAGGTTTCTTTACAGCCCTTTCAGTTATTATTGCAGATCTTATTCGCCGCGGCGATTGCGGCCATAGGAGAATATGCACAGCAATGTCGGTCCTGTATGACATCCAATAACCGGTCCTACAGTAGTAATGATGACATCCTTTACCGGCAGCTGTTCAAGTACCATCTGTTTCAGAAGCAATGCATCATCCATGCAGTTGCCCTGGGATATATAAATAATCTGATCTTCAGGATTCTCAATTGTTGTCTTTGTCATCTGCAGAAGTCTTGAGATGCTTGCCCGGCGTCCATGTGCCTTTGCAAGTACAGGAAGCTTTCCTTCTTCATCAACAATCAGTACTGGTTTGATCTGCAGTGCTGTACCGGCAATAGCCGCAGCCGCAGATACCCGACCTCCGCGTTTCAGGAAGAACAGATCACTCGTTGTAAAGTAATGTGCAAGACGCAGACGGTTCTGTTCAAGCCATTCCGCATTTTCTTCTATTGTCATTCCAGCATCTCTATTGTCAGCGGCACTCATAGCAAACATTCCTTCTCCGCCGCATGCACAAAGAGAATCTACTGTATAGATTTTGCGATCCGGGAACTCCTGACGCAATTGATTCACAGCCAGAACACTGGACTGATAAGTTCCAGAAAGACCGGAAGAAAAACATACATACAATATGTCTTCACCATTTTTTAGAATTGGCGTAAAGAAATCAAAATAATTCTGCGGTGTAATCTGAGCAGTATGTGCCTGCCCTCCTGCTGTCAGTGCTCCATAGAAATCTTCAGCACTGCAATTACGAAAATCCGGATAATGAAGGAATGTCTTACCGTTCAATACCACTTCCATCGGTATAACATCTATATCTCGCTTCTCAAGCAAATCCAGATTCATATCACATGTTGCATCTGTTATCAAACGATAGTCTGCCATAGCATCCCCCTTACGTAACGGATAGATTATACCAAATACATCTCATATTAAAAAGACAAAAGCATTCGTTTGTATGCTTACAATACAGTAAGACTATCCTTGTATTTTATGGAAATCCATGTTCAATACAGGTATAATGAATATCGTTCGATGAAGAG
>CALEMD010000203.1 GCA_937902945.1 uncultured Erysipelotrichaceae bacterium
CCGCAGTCATGAATTTTTTCTTCAGAGGTCTTGCCCATCGCAAGCATCTCTTCCTGTATCTCTTCTTCTGTGTGGGAAGGACGATAGATATTCTCTTTCTTCCATACAGCTTCCATATCTACTGGCAGAGGTCCGCCTGACACTTTTTCTTCACGATTGACATTCTCGCGGATGATGCTCTGTCCCAGCCATTCATTATGCTTGAAATGTGCCAGCAATGGTCCGCCCAAACATGATTCACGGCAGGCACTCATCTCAAAGAAGTATCCTTTCAGATGATTGTCGCGCAACGTTGAGAGGACATCCTTGATGCGGTCGATTCCTTCAACATTCACATATTTATAACCGGTATCTCTTGGCAGTGTGGCAATAATTCCGCCTGGTGTCGGATACAGTCTTGCGACACTTCCCTCAAAGTTCTTCCAGTCTTCTTTCTCTTCTTCTTTCAGATCGCCTTTCAGCCACAGGAATACTTCCTCCATGGATATGCAGGCATCTATAGATCCTTTGAAGCGAGGATCATCAATCTCCTTGATCTTAGCAATGCATGGCGAAAGAAATACAACCTTGGCATTTGGATGTTCTTTCTTAAGCAGACGTCCATGGGCAATCATCGGAGATACAACCGGCGCAAGCAGTCCAATCTGATCTCCATATTCTTTTTCAATCAGAGATACAACTGCAGGACAGCAGGTAGTGATGATATTCTCCATCTCACCTTTTTCAATCAGATTGACATATGCCTGTGAGGTAAGCTTTGCGCCTCTCGCTGTTTCGTCTACGCCAGAGAATCCTCTATTAATCAGTATATTCTGCAAAGCAGAAAACTGCGGCCAAACAGATACAAAGCTCGGAGCCACACTGAGTATGACTTCCTGTTTCTCATCCAGCCATCTGCGGACCAGTTTCATTTCACTGAGTACTTCCTTAGCATCATGCGGGCATACAGAATAGCAGTTGCCGCACAGTATGCATTCTTCTTCAATGATAGTCGGCTGATTGTTCATATATGTCATGGCATTGGTAGGACATGCTCTGACACAGCGCATGCAGTTATGACAGGATGCTTCCTGCAGGCGGATGAAATGGCTGCTCATGCCAATGCCGCGCTGATTTCCTTTTCCAGCACCGGCAATGCATTCTGAGCTGTAACTCCTTCAAGCTGACGGCCATTGATGCGGATGCCAAGCCCAAGATGATTCTGACATGCTTTCATGCAGAAAGAACCTTTCAGTTCAACCTTGCCGCTCCAGCCGTTCTTCTCAATGAGTTCATTCAGCTGTTCTACTACTTTATTGCTGCCTTTCACATAACAGGCACTGCCAATGCATACTTCAATATTTACCATGTCTGCTTCCTCCCTATTCCTTTGTTTTCTTATCGAGATGCATATCAACATCTGTAAAGTCGTACTCTGACAGAGACTGCTGAATGGTCTTGTTCTTATTTGCTGCATTTTCTTTCAGCATATGCGCCTTGATCTGTGCCGGCGCTTCAATGGTTGATGGTCCGGCGATGCATCCGCCCATGCAGTTCATGCCTTCAAGAATATCATAATTGAAGCGTCCTGCTTTCATCAGCATCAGCTGTTTTTTGCATTCAAATCCGCCATCCGCAAGATAAGACGTTACGCCTTCTACACCTTCTTCTTTCAAGGCCTGCTGAACAGCTTTTGCTACACCTCCAGCCTGTGCAAACTCACGGCCATAGTTCGACGGATGATCCTCTTCTGCCGCTTCTACTGAAGTGACATCAATCCTCTTGGCTATGAACATTGCTGCCAGTTCTTCAAATGTCAGTACATAGTCAACTGCGGATACTTCTTCCATAGCTTCCTGTTTCTTAGCAACACATGGTCCAATGAATACGACGCCATGATCCGGATGTTCTTTTTTCAGTTTTCTAGCAATAGCCATCATCGGTGTTACCAGTGATGACTTGTTCTCCTGATACTGGGTCGGGAAGTGGATCTTCATCATATTGACAAATGCCGGACAGCAGGATGTTGTCATCGGCTTCCCTTGCTTTTTATGTTCGATCAGTTCCTGACTTTCATGATATGCAACCGCATCTGCACCGATTGCCACTTCAAATACCCGTTCAAATCCCATCATTTCCATGGCTTTCTTGATCTGCGGCAGAGTCGCATTTTCAAACTGTCCCTGAATGCTTGGGGCCACAATAGCATAGGTCGGAACATTCATTCGCAATGCGGTTGCAACTGGGCTTACCCAGCTGATATCTTCAATGGCACCGAACGGGCAGGCAATTTCACACTGACCGCAGTTGATGCATTTCTCTTCATCAATGACGGCGATGTTATTCTCATCCCAGCTGATTGCAGAAACCGGGCAATGCGAATAGCATGGTCTTTCTGTTATGACAATCGCATTGTACGGGCATGCTCTTGCACATGCTCCGCATTCCTTGCATTTTGCATAGTCAATCTGCGAACGGTCTGTTCCCATGGATATAGCTCCAAAATGGCAAGCCGCCAGGCATGATTTGGCCATGCATTTGCGGCAGTTGTCTGTAATGCGGATCTTCTTGATTGTGCATCCGTCACATGCC
>CALEMD010000204.1 GCA_937902945.1 uncultured Erysipelotrichaceae bacterium
CTATAGCGGTGCTGGATGGGAAGGCAGATCCGAAGATCTGTCTGCCGGAAGCGCTGGCACAGGCACAGTCATTATCCAATGTTGTCATTGAAAATACACCGAATGGGATTATTGTCATGGATGATAAGCTGAACATCCGTGAGATGAATCCTTCTGCTAGAGCTATGCTGAATATGGAGATGACCAATCCGACAGGCATGCCATTAGAAGCTGCATTGCCAAGTGATGAACTGATCAATATGATCAATGGTCTCGGTACAAAGACGGGGTATATCAGAATATTCTATGATACCTATAAGAAACTGATTTATCATGCCATTGTCAAGATTCCGAACGAACCATATATCGTGCTGATTCTGATGGATCGCACAGAAGAAGAAACCAAAGAGCAGATGATGAAACAGATGCGTTCGCAGACTATGGAAGTAACGCAGGAAGTCATTGATGATCAGATGCGCACAGTACAGGAGATTGCAAGTCTGTTGGGAGAAACAGCTGCTAAGAGCAAAGTTGCTTTGACAAGGCTTAAGAAAGCGATGGACAGCGATGAACAGTGAAACTGTTCACATAGATGCGCACTGGCGTTCTATCAACAAAGACCAGGAAGAACTATGCGGAGACAAAGTTGCAGTATGCCGGAATGACCAATGTTTTGTCATGGTTCTTGCGGATGGTCTTGGCAGCGGAGTGAAGGCTAATATCCTGTCTACTCTGACTAGCACCATCATCAGCAAGATGCTGTCAGCAGGCATGCAGCTCAATGAAGCCATTGAAACCATTGCGGCTACACTTCCTGAATGCAAGGAAAGAGGCATAGCCTATTCAACCTTTTCTATTTTTCAGGTCTATTATGATGGATCGGCTTATTTGGCACAGTTTGACAATCCTTCCATGGTTATTATCCGTGATGGAGCATTTCTGCATCCGCTTCAGCAGGTCAGAGAAATGTATGGAAGAAGAGTATCCATATCTACATTCCTGATTGAACCTGGAGATTTTCTGATAGCCTTTTCTGATGGAGTACTGCATGCCGGCATCGGCATGACACTGAATTTCGGATGGGGACAGAAAGAAGTAGAAGAATTTCTTATTTCGCATGTACGCAAGCAGGACAGTTCACGCGATGTAACCCGCGTATTGCTCAGCAATGTCAATTATCTGTATGGCGGCCATCCTGGAGATGACGCAACGGTGGCATGCGTGAAGATCATAGAAGCAAAGGAAACAAGAGTTATGGTAGGTCCTCCTTCCCATTCTGAACAGGATGCTGCTGTTGTAGGAAGACTTCTGTCTGCTTCCGGCATGAAAATATGCTGCGGCGGAACTACCAGCCAGATTGTCGCTAGAGTGACAGATAGACCGCTGGAAACGGATGGCCTGCTGTCCATGGCAAATGATGTACCGCCAAAAGGCTTTATCAAAGGAATTGATCTTGTAACAGAAGGAGTCCTGACACTGCAGAAGACGAATCGATATCTGCAGAAAGCCTGCGAAGATCCGGTGTATGAAGAAACTCTGCGATCATCGAAAGAACAGGATGGAGCTTCATGTCTAGTCAGAGCACTGCTTAATTCAAGTTCCATAGCATTCATGGTAGGTCTCAGTGACAATCCAGCCCATGATGCCATTGCTTACTCTCCAATTTCATTGAATGCAAAGATTGCACTGATCAAAGAAATGGGAGAGAATCTGAAACAGCTTGGCAAGATTATCCATATAGAGATGTATTGATATGAAAGAACGTCTTGATCCGCGCAAAATGACATGGACGAAGAAACCTAAGCTCTGTATCATGACTGCTGATAAAGTGATCATTGAAACAGAACCGAATTCTTTCGTGCGGGATAAGAGTCTAGGCAATGGAGCTTTCTGTCTGTATGCAGATGTTGAAGGAAACTTCATGTTTGAAGTAAAAAATGAATTTGATTTTCAGGGCGAACAGGATCAATGCGGGGTTGTTCTTTATAAGAATCCTGATAACTGGTCCGTGTGTACGATTGCAAGGATTAATGATGCATTCAGCAATCTGACATGCACGGTTAATTATGATGGAAATAAAGATACTTCTATCCGCCGCATCGGTACCGGTATCCATTGGCTGTATCACAGAATTCTGTACTGCAATGGAAATGTTCGGTTTCAGGCAGGCTTTAATAATGGAGAATACAGAGATCTGCGCATATTCCGTCTGTTTGAAAACAGTCCGAGTGTAAAACTGATGATTTATGCATGCAGTCCTGAAAAGACGTATTTTGACTGTACATTTTCGGGAATGAATATATGGCATGGCTTGACAGAAGAACAGTTCAAAAAAGGAGACATATAAAATGAATATTGAAGAGAATCTGATCCGATACTGCCAGATTGATACGCAGTCGGATCCATCATCAAAGGCAGCACCTTCTGCAGACAATGTATTTGTACTGGCAGAATTGCTGAAGAAGCAGCTTGAAGAGATAGGAATGTCAGATGTGTATCTAAGCAAGTATGGCTATGTTTATGCATCACTTCCTGCAAATACAGATAAGAAGCTGCCAACCGTGGCTTTTATAGCGCATATGGATACAGCTCCAGATTATTCAGGCAAGAATGTTAAGCCAAGAGTGATCCGCAATTATGATGGCAGCGATATCAAATTGAATGCGTCACTGATGATGAAAACAGCAGAGTTTCCATCTTTGCTTGAAAGTGTTGGACATGATCTTCTGGTAACGGATGGAACTACACTGCTTGGTGCCGATGACAAGGCAGGCATTGCCGTTATTATGGATGCCCTTGTATATCTGATGAAGCATCCGCGGATCAGACATGGCAAAGTGGCAGTGGCCTTCACACCAGATGAAGAAATCGGAGAAGGCACGAGAAATTTCGAACTTAAGCGTTTGAAAGCAGATTTTGCGTATACAATAGATGGAGAGGAAGTATTTGTTTTTGCGGATGAAACATTCAATGCGGCATCTGCAGAAATCAGCTGCAGCGGTTTCTCCATTCATCCAGGATCAGCGAAGAACAGAATGGTCAATGCCGGAAATCTGCTGTATGAGTTTCATCGGATGCTGCCGGAAGAACAGAGACCTGAACACACAGAAGGCAGAGAAGGCTTCTTTCATCTTCATGAAATGGAAGGCAATGTTGAACATGCTAGAGCAGAATACATTATCCGCAATCATGACCGTGAGCAGTTTGAGAAGCAGATACAGCTGATGAAGAATGCAGTTCGCTATATCAATGAACTGCATGGCGGCAAATATGTAAAGATCAAAATTGACTATACGTACAGCAATATGAAAGAGGTTATGGACAAGCATCCGGAAGTATCCGCATATGCTCTGTCAGCCATGAAGGATCTAGGGCTGAATCCATCAGTTGTGCCGGTGCGCGGAGGAACGGATGGATCCGCACTGTCGTTCAAAGGACTGCCGTGCCCGAATCTTGGAGCGG
>CALEMD010000205.1 GCA_937902945.1 uncultured Erysipelotrichaceae bacterium
TGATTACAGAATATCTTGAATCAGGAAAACCGATCGATGGCATTGTCTGTGCCAGTGATAACTCAGCACTAGGAGCACTGGCTGGATTGAAGAGAGCCGGACTGCGAGTTCCTGAAGATGTAAAAGTTTTCGGATTTGACAACTCCTTTTCCAGCTCGATATCTAATCCAACTCTTTCAACTATTGGCCGAAATCCATCACTGATGGCGGCGATGGCAGCTCAGAAACTTTATAATATGATTACCCATACCAAAGACAGCATTTCAAACAATCTTGTTCTTCCTGTTGATATTATTGAAAGAGATTCAACCAAGTCATAATCCCAATTAATCTTCGATATCTGCAGCTTTCCAAAGCCCTGTATATATTACTCTGTAGTGAGGATTATAAGCTTCTTGATACACAGAACTATGGTGTACTGAAGGATATCCTTCACTTCTGTACCAGGAAGCATATGCATCAAATTCTTCCTGTGTAAAAGAAAACAGGCTTATATGCTTTTTCAATGTTTTCATATCAGCAGAAAACTCTGCCATGCTGCCTCTGTGTGTTTCAGCAGTTCGGCAGAACCAATCAAAGATCTGCGCAGCAGGGTACAGTGTTTTTGCTTTGGCAATATTTATCCGGCAGAGATGATTTCCAATCTCAACTGCTAATTCTTCATTCTCATTTGCGGGTGTTTCGGCATATTCCTGTTCAAAATATCTCAGCGCAATCCCTTCGTCACCCAGTATATGGCCACCCGCAAAATCAGCCTGGTAAATCAGTTTGAAACAATCCTGCGGCTGCATCTTCGGATACATCTTTGCATGCATTTGAAGTATTTCCACCATGTCGTTCATAGACGTATTATCGTTTGTTTCTTCTCGGGAAACAAAATTAAGTATTCTCATTTCTGTTATAGTTATACTGCACATGAATTGTTCATACTCTATGTCCGCAATTAATGTAACTGAAAAACTATGAATATGTTTGAAAAAACAGTCCCTGGATATTATGATGTTATTCTGAAGGATATATCGATGCCAATCGCAGAAAGGCACGAAACCTCCATGTCAATCAATAGCTGCATCATAACTGCCTGCCAATGCATGGCAAGAATACATATGCTGCATAACCGATTTGCGCCAATTCACAAAACAATACGCTGAATCATGCATTCAGCATATAACAATGAAAGAGGGATTCCCTATGTCAAAAGCCGGCAAACTGATCAGAAGAATGATGCCGCCAATCATGATTATTCTTATTACTGCAGCCATGTCCATTGCTGCATACAGAAGCATTCTTACATCCGAAGAAGAAAGGTGCTGGAATACTCTGCAGAATACAGCAGTTTCTATTAACAATGAGATCGAAGTACGCTTCAAGGATAACATCAGTATTCTGAAACTTGCGGCGAATGCCATGGTTCAGGAAAACCGAGTAGAATCCTATGAGGCAATCACGAAACATCTCAATGCCTTTCAAAATATGACAATATTCAACAGAATCGATGTCATCTATCCAGATAACTCTATACTGCTGCAAAGTGGAGAAAGAATTGCATTAAGCGAAAGTACATTTGCAGATATAGCAGCTCTAGGCGAGCACATGTCTGCACGCATGACAGATTCCTATACTGGCGAAGAAGTGATTTATTATTCTGTCCCTGTCGTTTCAGACGGACAGACTCTAGCTCTATTAACCGGCGTGATCAGCTGCGAATCCATGCCCGATCTTTTCAAGGCAACGGCATATGAAGGAAATGCCTACGTATGCATCGTTGACTACAGTGACGGCAGCTTTATTATGGATGACTGGCATGACACACTGGGAAACATGTTCGAGATGAAGTCACGGGAGACACTGCCTTGATATGAAAATGTTGATCTGATCAGCGATGTGAAAGAAGCAAAAACCGGTGTCACTGCCTATAAATCAGCAGTGAACGGAAGAGGTTCCTATATGTATTACACACCATCCGGCATCTTCACCTGGGAACTGCTGATTGTCGTTCAGGAACAGGTAGCATTTGCCAGCTTGGTACAGCTGAAAAGCACCTTGTTGCTTCTTGGAACCGTAGAAGCAATCCTCTTGCTTCTGTACTTCATCTGGACATTTATCATGGTCAATCAGTTGGAAAAGAGCACAGCAGAAATAGAAGAAAAACGGAAAGCATTTGAACAGCTCAGCTACAACGACACATTGACCACACTTATCAATCGCAATAAGTATAATCAGGTTCTTGAAGAATTCGAGACCAAACGTCCTGTAAACCTCGGTGTTGCATTCTTCGATTTGAACTGTCTCAAGCATGTAAATGATGAACATGGACATTCAGCAGGTGATGAACTGCTTCAGAATACTGCTAAACTGATTGTTTCCGTATTCCCTGACAAAACATTCCGCATTGGCGGAGATGAATTTGTAGTCATTGCGCCTGATATCAACGAAAAGATTTTCCGCGGCAAAGTCGAAGAGATCCGCAGAATACTGAGTGAGAATCACATCAGTGTTTCTATCGGAGAAGCATGGGAAAAAGCCACAGAAGATCTTAAGGCAATCTTCAAAAAAGCAGACGAAAAAATGTATGAAGAAAAGCGTCAGTATTATGAACAATCCGGCAGTGACCATGACCGCAGAGGCAACCGAGCAATTTAGCAAAAAAAGATCTTTTGATTGAATCAATAAAGGAATGGCGCATTATGCACCATTCCTTTGTTGTGCTATTGCAATACCAATATGATCAGTTGTTGCTGTAATCTGGTGTCAGTGTCAATTTGTGATCAACCAACTGCTGTTTCACTTCATCAACCTTAGTCTGTACATCTGTTGGAACTAAGGAACTGTATGGTGCTAATGAAATAACACCGGAATCAAGTCCTGGATTCTCTGTTCCGCCGAATTCTCCAGAAGCAATAATATCAATCTGAGAAGTGATCATGGTCGGAATAGAAACCATCAGTGATGTCAGACAGAGATTATCATCAACTAATGCTGCCTGATCAGATGTATAGCCTATGCACATAACACCTTTTTCATTGCATGCTTCAAATGCTCCCAGTCCTGTATCATCACAAGTCTGCAGAATAACATCAACACCTTGTTCAATCATGCCGAGTGCTGTTTCCTTGCCGATATTTGCATCATTGAAAGTACCGGTAATAACTGTTTTGACTTCAATATCTGCGTTGGCTGCTGCAGCCCCTTGAACATATGCATTTTTATCTGAGCACTGGGTAGTATTATCACCGCCGCCGATATATCCAATGATACCGCTCTTGCTCATCAATGCAGCAAGATAGCCGCATACATATGCGCCTTCATATTCCTTATAATCATAGAAAGCTATATTCGTCGGCAGTTCTTCATCTGTCTGCGGCGGATTGCCTGTAATAAAGAAATAGGTATCCGGATAGTCAGCCGCAACACGCACACATGCATCTCCATACTGAACGCCATGGCCAATGACAAACTGATAGCCTTCTTCACAGTATGTTCTGAATGTTGATTCCATATCCGCCGCTTCTACTGCTTCGGTGTAGGCAATCTCATAACCCTGTAACTGCAATTCCATCAATCCTTCATATGCGCCCTGATTCCATGATTCATCTGTGATGTACCCTGGCAGAAGAATAGCAATCTTGCTGATGTCGGCAGAAGCACTGCCTGTTTCAGATGCTGAGGATGCGGTTGCTTTGCTGCTGTTTGATGAGCAGCCTGCCAAGGCCATAAGCGCAGTCAATGACAGCAGAGCTAGACGTTTCACTTCTTTCATACGATGTTTTCCTCCCTGTATTTATATTCAAGTCCCTGCGGACAGAATACCAATTTATCGTCCTTCCTGGTTGTATACCTTGCCAAGATCCTTCGGAGCATGGATGTTTCTGCCCACAATCAGAAGAGAGACAAGTGTAACCAGATAAGGAAGTGCTACAAAGAACTGATACGGAAGACTTGAACCGATAGCCTGCAGCCGCAACTGCAATGCCTGAACAGCACCAAATAACAAGCTTGCCGCTACTGCCGACAGAGAATTCCAGCGAGCCAATATAGTCACTGCCAAACAGATGAAACCTCTGCCAGCAGACATATCCTCAGTAAATGTACCAACCACGCCAAGTGACAGATACGCCCCAGCCAATCCCGCCATAGCTCCGCAGAATAGATATCCAGCCAGACGCATTTTCCGCACATCTATTCCCGCTGCCCTAGCTGCTTTCGGGTTCTCTCCGGTTGCATCAACCTGCAGCCCAAAACGAGTCTTTTTTAAAATGAAGTATGCCGCGATTGCGATCGCAAATGCCAAATATGTCAGAATATTCTGGTTGAATAGAATATCCCCAATCCAAGGGATTTTTGATAAACCTGGTATAGCTATCGTCGGCAGTATATCTACTGAAGCTTTTGAAGTAGATACACCGAACACTGCTCGATACAGAAAGTTTGTAAAACCAAGTGCAAATATGTTGAACATAATTCCTACAACCGATTGATCCTGCCGGCGATAGACTGACCAGAATGCTATAAGAAGTGCACCCAGCATTCCTGAAAATGCACCGGCTATAATGCCAATCAATAAACTCCCTGAGAAGTAAGCACAGATGAATGCAATCAATGATCCTATCAGCATCTGTCCTTCCAGCCCGATATTCATAACGCCTGTTTTTTCCGCAAACACTTCCCCAACAGAACCAAGTACCAGCGGTACGCACATACGTACTCCAGCCGCCAAAAGCGGGATCAGAAATGCTGCAGTAAAGATCTGGTTCATTCTGATACCTCCTTCTTATGCTTTTTCTTCTGTGATGCATAGCTCATGCCAAGCAGTATAAACAGCACAATCAGTGCTTCAAGAACATTCACAAACAGACTGGATACCCCTGTTTTAACCTGCATCGTTTCAGCTCCGGAATTCAGTACGCCTAACAGCAATGAGGATATTCCCACACCCACCGGATGCATCATTCCCAGAAGACTTGCGACAACACCATCAAAGCCATATGTTCCAGCAAGTCCTTCCAATAAACGGGTCTGTGTGCCGCATACTTCAATCGCTCCGGCAAGCCCGCAGAAAGCACCGGAAATCATCATCACATATCGATAGTAATGATCCGCATGCACACCGCTGAATCGAGCTGCCTGCACACTGCCGCCAAGAGCTCTGATGTTGTATCCAAATCTGGTACGGTAGATAACAATCGCATATACAGCAAGCGCGGCTAGTGCTATCAGTATTCCCGCATTCATGCGCGAACCAGCAAATAGGCGCGGCAGAACTGCCGCAACTTTTGCGGACTGCGGAATATTGCCGCCAGGTGCTCGAAGCGGATAATAGACGCACCAGCTTAATAACTGCAGCGCTATATAATTCAGAAGAAGCGTTGTGATGATTTCACTTGCTTTGAAGACTGTTTTAAACAGTCCGGCAATGCCTGCCCAAAGCGCACCAAACAGTGCCCCCACCAGCATGCCAAGCGGTATGGACCAGAATCCAATTGCTGATCCCAAAGAAGATGTCCCAACAATCGTCATTCCTATGGCACCTAGGCACAGCTGACCCTGTCCGCCAAGATTGGACAGTTTTGCCTGAAAGGCAAACGAAACTCCCGTCGCCACCAGCAGGATCGGAGTCATTTTAATAGTCATTTCACCAATGCTTGAGAATGAAGAAAAGGGACGCACAAGCAGGTAATAGTATGCATGAATCGGATTGACATCTAGAATGATGAGAAATATGGCACCGATTCCCATTGCACATAGTATTGGAATCAGAAAACGTATTGTCTTTTCTATCTTCATCTTCATGCGTTCACACCTCCCAGCATCAGGCTGCCAATGTGACGCGCTTCATAATCCTTAGGCATAACTTCGCCTGCAATCTGTCCGCGATAAAGAACAAGAATTCTATCGCACAGTGCAAACAGTTCATCCATATCACTTGACAGCAGCAGTATTCCAACACCCTCAGCTCTAGCTTCTAAAAGCTTTTCTCTTATGAAGCATGTCGCTTTTATATCAAGGCCTCTAGTTACATATGCACATATCATCACCTGCGGGCATGAGGAAAGAGAACGGGCAATTATGAATTTCTGCAGATTGCCCCCGGAAAGATCCGCCGTTCTCTCTGAATCACTGCGAGCTCTGACATCAAATTCTTTCATCGCTTTCTGAGTCATTTCATGTATGGATCTATAATCCAGCAATCCATGCTTATAAGGAGCTTCATTGCGCAGAATCCAATTTTCATATAAAGGAAAATCAGGAATTGTTCCGACGGTATTGCGGTCCGCTGGAATATACGCAATTTTCTGATCAATGAACTGCTGGCGATGTTCTGTTATCATGTCATCCTTTGCATAGACCGTTCCGCCACTCTGCTTACGGACCCCGGAAAGTACCTCCGCCAGTTCTATCTGACCATTGCCTTCAACTCCGGCAATGCCAACAATTTCACCTTCATGTATAGATAATGAAACACCATTCAGTGTCTGCACACCTCGGTTGTCTTTAGATTCAAGCTGCTCAGCACGTAAAAGCACCTGTCCTTGCGCTTTCAGTTGACTATGATCCTGAGACGGCAGCTGAATGTCTTCTCCAACCATCATGCGTATGACAGATGCTCTATCTGCATCTTCTGCAGCTATTGTTCCTGTAATGCGTCCTTTGCTTAAAATTGTGATGCGGTCACTGATTGACAGTACTTCATTCAGCTTGTGGCTGATGAAGATAACACCTCTGCCCTGCTTCTTAAGACTTTCGATAATTGCGAACAGTTCATCGCATTCCTGCGGAGGCAGAATTGCTGTTGGCTCATCTAGAATTAAAAGATCGGCACCAATGTACAGCAGCTTCAGTATTTCAACCTTCTGCTGCATGCCGATGCTTAAAGTTCCTACAGGACTTTGAATATCTACATCGATATGGTACTGCTTCTTTAATGCTTCCAGTCTTTCTATTGCTTTTTTGATAGGTTTCTTGGAAAATGGATGTCCCGAATCCAGCAGAAGAACATTTTCTGCTGCCGAGAATACATCCACCAGCATAAAGTGCTGATGCACCATGC
>CALEMD010000206.1 GCA_937902945.1 uncultured Erysipelotrichaceae bacterium
GCTCTGCAGATCTTTGCCAGTCAGTTCAAACATCAGACGATGCATCTGATAGTTGCATAGAACAAGTATTCCATCTTCATAGAAAAAGCATATGCCGGTAGGCAGATGGTCAAGTGATTCCTTAATGGAATTCCGATTCAGAGCATGTCTGTTCCTATCTATGAATTTCATCATACAGACATCTCTTTTCCTGATACCTGCAATGTCAGCTGGGCAGAAGATCCTTCATATATGCAATGGATATGTTCATCTTCCAATTCAGATAGATCTCTGTCACATTCAGCATCAATGCATGCATACCAACAGCCATTCTTTGAAAAGATGCGAACCACAAGGACACGCAATGAGTCCAGTGCAGATTCAACCGTCTTTTCAAAAAAGTCATATAGCTGCATTGCCTTTTCAACAGGTATGGTTCCTTTGAATTGCACATACATGCCGCATTGAACGCCATACAGTTTCAGATTGTCTATGGATTCTTCAATACACAGTTCCAGTTCTCTTTTCGGTATCCGCTTATTCTGTTCAGCAATAAAGATAAGATTGCTTCTGCGTTTCAGGTATGCACCGATTACAACCAGTTTCCCAAGCAGCCGTGTTTTTTCTTCTTCATCTGCTGTGCCGCGGTATTCCTTCAGCAGTTCTGAAGAAAGCTCTATCTGTGAAGATGTCTGCTTGGCAATGCTGTCATACAGCAGATTCTGTTCTTCAAGGCGCCGTATATTCTGTGCTGTCTGATAGTTCTTTTCAAGTACAACATTGCTGCTTTCAAGTGTTTCCTTATTATCTTCCAGTTTCTGCAGCACTGCCATCAGTTCTGTTATGTCATCAATCCACAGTACATGTCCACCAGCTATTGATGCATTGTAAAGACGAAGCCGATCATCCAGAATGACCGGTCCTTTCTCAGCACTTCGCTCGATATCTTTATCAATTGATATACTCCTGTCTGATGATAGAAAAACATGGTACTCTTTATCTGTAATCTTTGCGGCGATCGTCGATGCCTGAAACAATTCTTCATAACGGGTATTGGATGGAATCATACCGGTAAGAATGCACATTTCCAATGTTGAAGCTATGGCTAAGCAGAATACTGCTGTCATGTCTCCGGCAATGAGCCTGATAAGCGGCCATCTGCACACATATGCCATTGCATAGACAAAAGCAAGTATTACCGGCACAAACGGCAGGATGAATCTTTTCCCCTTCAGAGGCATATTGCTGCGGCGCCACAGAACCATCAGCATGCCTACCGTTTCAATACCAATGCAGAGTACAACCGACAGATACAAAAGACCATAAGAATAGTCATTTCCCCCATTCAGCACCCCGTTAGGAAATACGAATACCAATTGATGAAGATCATTCGTCATAACCAAGACAATCATGACCAGTGCCGGTATCCATAACAGTTTTCTCTTATTTGCCGGTTTATAATCAGCCGGCTGACGCATGCATAACGCAGTTAGTATACCCAGCAAAGGAATCAATTCCATCGGAATATAAAACATATACCAGAAATATCGATTGGCCGCAGAATTGTCAGGCAGAACCATATATTTAATTGTTCTTTCAGCAAGCCAGAAGAATACCAAAACAGCAATCAGCAGCAGATAGTCCTGCATTTTGCCACGCAGTATTCGTTTCTTGATAGATATATACCAAGCCGCCGCCAAACCGCACTGAATAACTCCTCTCAGCCAGCCCGTTTCCTTAATAAAATTACGAATGGAAGCCATGCGCACTAAAACGGCCGCTATTATCAGCAGTACAACGATAGCCCCAATAAAGATTTCCCTTCTGTTCAGTTTTCGCATGAAATGCATCCCTTAATTGAACAATTGAAGACTTCCTACTTCATTCTAGCAAAAGTCACTGAATTCATCAAAAAAGCCGATCATTGCGACCGGCTCTTCATGAAATCTACTTCTTCATCTTTTCAATTTCTTCTTCTACTTCTTCCTGGCCCTCTTTGTAGAGTTCAAACTCATGCGGATCCAGTTCTTTCAGAAGACGGAGAAACTCTCCTGCGTGTACACGTTCTTCGTCTGCAATGTCATAGAGCACGTCCTGTGCCAATGCATTGTCAGTTGATTCAGCAAGCTGCTGATACAGCTGTACAGCTTCATACTCTGCAGCTACCATGAAGCGGATAGAACGGATAAGTTCTGTATCGCTTAGTTTGCGATCTGCTCTGTTGCCATTGAATGGATGTCCAAATTCCGGCATTCTGATTACCTCCTAGGCTTAGCCTTCTGTTTCTAGATTACCAGAAAACAGACATAAAAGACACCAACATGACCGCACAAAAAAACTCGAAAGCTATATAGCAATCCGAGTTCAATACTGATGGTGCCGCTTGGCAGAATTGAACTGCCCGTTCATCCTTACCATGGATGCGTATTACCACTATACTAAAGCGGCTCCTCACAAGACGCTTTTATATCATATCAAATGACTGCTAAAAATCAATACTGTTCGATATGCTTAAACTGCTGATAGACAAGAGATACCGGCAGACCCATGATTGAATAGAAATCACCGTGTATACCTGTAATATAGCGGCTTCCATATCCTTGGATTGCATAAGCGCCTGCTTTATCCTTTGTTTCACCAGTCGCAATATAAGCATCTATTTCTTTCTCATCCATCTTTGCAAATGTCACTTCAGAGATTGAGAAAACACTGTATTTCTTTTCAGCACTCATAAGACATAGCCCAGTAATAACCTGATGCGTACGATCGGAAAGACGGCGCAGCATTCTTCTTGCATCTTCATCATTCTTCGGCTTGCCAAGCACTTCATGATCGATTGTAACAATTGTATCTGCAGCAATGACTATATCATCCAGATGTCTCTTGAACACTTCCTGTGCTTTTCTTTCTGCAAGCTTCTTGATTTCATCTGCAAGATCATTGCTGCTGTCTATTGTTTCATCAATATCAGCCGCATCGATTTGAAAAGGAATACCGCATTTTTCCAGAAGTTCCTTACGACGCGGAGATTGACTGGCTAGGATGACTGTTTTCATAGAATTGCCTCTCTTTTTCACTATTATATAGGTTTTCCTATCTTTGTAAAAGCATATGACAGGGGTATAATACCTATAGTGAAAGGGGTACCATAAGCAATGAAAAAACCAGCACTCGTTATACTCGCGGCAGGAATGGGAAGCCGCTATGGCGGATTGAAGCAGATTGACGGAGTAGGAAGTCATGGAGAACCAATCATTGAATTCTCTATCTATGATGCCAAACAGGCAGGATTTGAAAAAGTCGTTCTCATTATCCGCAAAGAACATGAGGAAGCATTCCGCAGCTGTCTCACAGATAAAATATCCAAACATATGGAAGTTGAATTTGCATACCAGGATATGCATGATATTCCAGAAGGCATTGAAATACCAGAAGGAAGAGAAAAGCCTTGGGGAACAACCCATGCCCTTCTAGCCTGCCGCAATATAGTCAAAGAACCATTCGCAATCATCAATGCGGATGACTTCTATGGCAAAGATGCATACAAAGTGATCTATAACTATCTGAGCACCGATATTAAAGATGACGAGTATGCAATGGTCGGCTATCCATGCATCAATACACTGACGGATAACGGTACAGTCACTAGAGGCTGGTGTCAGGAAAAAGACGGCTATCTTTCAGAAATCACAGAAATACAGAAGATTGCCAAGAAAGGCAATGAAGCAATCTATGAAGAGAATGGCGAATGGAAAACCATGCCGAACAATGCATTGGTATCTATGAACTTCTGGGGTTTCACACCGAAGATCTTCGATGAATGCGCACCTGTATTTGAATCCTTTATCCGCAAGGGAGTCAAAGAAAACCCAATGAAATGCGAACATGTCATTCCTACTGCTATCGGCACTCTGGTTTCCGAAAAGAAGTGCCAGGTCAGAATGCTTTCCAGCAAGGATCACTGGTTCGGAGTTACCTATAAAGAAGACAAACCGGATGTCATGGCCAAGATTGCCAAGATGCGTGAAGATGGCATCTATCCGGATATACTCTGGGATTAAGTAAAGATGTGCCTGCGGGCACATCTTTATTGTTTGTTCTTCTGATAGATTATCTGCATACCTTTATAGGCTAGATCAGGATCATAGGTTTCAATTGCTTCTGTTTCTGAGGCAATTACACGGCCAAGACCTCCAGTCGCAATTACATGGCATTCTGTCAGTTTCAGTTCTTTCTTCATCCGCTTAATAATGTATTCAACCAAACCTATATAGCCATAGACAACTCCCGCCTGCATACCATCAATGGTATTGCGGCCAAGAACACTCTTTGGCTTTTTGATTTCCACTTCTGGCAGCTTTGCCGTTTCACTGGTCAAAGCCTGAGCACTGATTCCTAAACCCGGCGCAATGACTGTATATTCGAATACACCTTCTTTCGATATATAGTCAAATGTTGTGGCAGTGCCAAAATCTACGATGATGCAATCCGCATGATACAGCGTATGAGCAGCCGTCACAGAAACGATGCGATCAGCACCTACTTCCCGCGGATTATCTGTATGAATCTTAATGCCTGTCTTTGTACCAGGACCGATGATCATCGGATCCTGATGCAGATATTTGCGCATGCAGGAAGTCAAAGCATAGTTGATCTTCGGAACAACACTGGAGATGATAACACCTTCTACCTGTTCAGGTTCAACACCATTCTGTTCTAGAAGCGTACTGATGCATATTCCAAATTCATCACTGGTACGAGGTGTTTTTGTTGTCAGACGAAAACTGCCAACGACTTTCTCATGATCCATAATACCGATAGATGTATTGGTATTGCCAGCATCAACAGCAATCAGCATTTTGACCCCTTCTTTCCTGAAAGACAATGCTTCAGTATCTGCACTGCTGCTTCATCTTTTGAAAGCAGCGGCAGAGACACTGTGGCATCCTTGGAAATAATAGTCACAATATTGGTATCGCCCTGAAAACCAGCTCCCTTTTCAGATATACTGTTGGCAATGATATAGTCGCAGTTCTTCTCAATGCATTTCTTTCTGGCATTGTTCAAAAGATCTTCTGTTTCCATGGCAAAGCCAATAATAGTCTGTCCTGCTTTGCGGTGGGAACTGACTTCTTTCAGGATATCCGGTGTGCGCATCAGAGTCAGTGACAGATCTCCGTCTTCCTTCTTGATCTTCTGTGTATTCACTAGAGCAGGTCTATAGTCCGCTACTGCGGCAGCCATAATTACTGTATCGTTCTTCTCATAATGGTTCATGACAGCCTGATACATCTCATCAGCACTCTCTACAGAGACTGTTGAAACGCCATATAGAGGCTGAAGAGCAACAGGACCGTTTATCAAGGTGACGTCAGCTCCTGCATTTCTAGCAGCTCTAGCAAGGGCATAGCCCATCTTCCCGGAAGAATGGTTGGTGATATAGCGCACCGGATCTATGGATTCTCTTGTCGGACCGGCTGTAATCAGTATCTTCCTGCCGGTTAATGGACGATCCGTGCAGAGATACATTTTAATTGCATCTTCAATCTCTTCTGCTTCCGGCATTCTTCCTCTGCCGGTATCTCCGCAGGCAAGATATCCGCTGTCACTTTCCAGTATGTGAATTCCATCATTCCTGCAGATCTCCAGATTTCTCTGCGTTGCCGGATTATCCAGCATCCCGGTATTCATAGCCGGCACGAGCAGCTTTTCACATCTGCTTGCTAGAAATGTTGTAGTGAGCATATCATCAGCAATGCCATTGGCTATCTTCGCAATCACATCGGCACTTGCCGGTGCTATGACAAACAGATCTGCTTCTTTCGCCAGTGAAATATGATGCACATCCGGTTCATAGTCTGTTGAAAACATATCTGTATAGACCTTCTGCCCACTCAGTGTCTGAAATGTTAAAGGTGATACAAACTTCTGTGCATTCGCACTCATCAGCACATGTACAGTATGCCCCTGTTTCTTCAGACTGCTTACAAGCGTACATGTTTTATACGCGGCTATTCCTCCGGTTACTCCTACAATGATATTTCTATATTTCATATTATTTCATCCTTTCCATAATTGGATTCAATGCCTTCACAAGTGCCGGCAGTACAATCGCCGACATAAGCATCTCAATCATACCATTTGACATGATTACCGCCATAATAACGCCTATGACCGCATCTGCAGCAATTGCCTGGGCAGCAGCATACGGTTCTGCAAAGAA
>CALEMD010000207.1 GCA_937902945.1 uncultured Erysipelotrichaceae bacterium
TTTTCCATAAGCAGTATGTATCGGATTAAGACTTCCTTTATCAAGTATTCGATTTACTTCATCAAGTGCATAATATGCATTCCTTCTAGATATATCCATCACACCCATTATTTCATTCATATCTAAATAGGTTTTATTTGCTAGAAGCAACTTAACGATCATCGAGATTCTCTCTGTTTCAGTTAATTTCATCAAATATGCCCTTCTTTTTTGATCCTGAATTCATTATAAAAGAAGCATCTATGATAAACCACTCAAATGTGCAGGTATCTTTTTTACATATATCATTGCTGTGTAATTGATATCAATCTTCATATTTTATTTCATTCTTTATTCATGTTTGATATATGTTTATTCAATGTCTAAATACCATTTTATATATTACGGTTGCTTCTTTCTTCAAATATTCTCTAAACACTCAATATCTTTCTGTATCAGCGGTTGCATACTGTCTTTGTATTTTGACAGATCCATTCCGTTCAGTTTTTTCATGATTATCTTTCTTAAGCCAGGCTTACTCTGTACTACTTTAGGCAATGCCTGCAGACATTGCCTGACCGCAGTCGGTTTCGCATCATCAAGCATTGCCAGCAGTATATCGATATTCTTATCAATGATTCCTTCGCTGTCCCATTGTGCCTGGGCACAGGCCAAACGAAAACCCCGGACTTTTATATAGGAGCTCTTGTTCTTTAGCATGCCGATAAAATCATTCAGATGCTCATAATACAGTTCTGAATCATTTGATTCCTTTTCCAGTTTCAGCATCAGCTGATATGCGGCTGTATTGTCTTTGCCTGTCAGTACTTCAATGATATTCATTTGTCGTATAACCTCATAAAGCAATGATGATTCCTACCGCTGCAGAAATCATTATCAGCCACAGCGGATGCAGTTTCGGCTTCCACTTGTAAAAAGCAAACAGTCCAGCAAAAAGAATCAATGCTTTCCAGTTGAATAGCTGCAGTATATCTTTGCTTGCCTTGAATGCATCTACATGGAATAAAGCTAGCAGAAAGATACTCAATACAGCTGATAGTATGAATCCTACCACTGCCGGTCTCAGTCCATTGAAAATACCCTGCACAATTCTTGAATTTTGAAATGCCTTCATGGCTTTAGCAACTAGACATATGACGATGACACTTGGTGTAACAAGAGATATGGTAGCCGCAAAAGCGCCTAGCAATCCGAACATGTCATATCCGACATAAGTAGACATGTTGATGCCTATAGGACCAGGCGTTGATTCGCTGACTGCAATCATTGTAGTAAGCATATCCAGGGTAAACCAGCCGTATTTGATAGACATTTCCTGCA
>CALEMD010000208.1 GCA_937902945.1 uncultured Erysipelotrichaceae bacterium
CTAATCTCAAAGCTTAAGTAGGTTGTTTTTTTCACTACCAGTACTGCACCTTCACACGCAGCCAGAGAGCGAGACACTTCATATGAAAAGTCTACATGCCCAGGAGTATCAATCAGATTAAAAAGATAGGTATTCCCATCCTTTGCCTTATAGCTGACCTGTACTGCATTCAGCTTGATGGTAATGCCTCTTTCTCTTTCGAGATCCATATTGTCAAGGATCTGAGCCTTCATGTCTCTTTCCTTGACTGTATCCGTCATTTCCAGAATACGATCTGCAAGTGTAGACTTGCCATGGTCAATATGGGCAATAATTGAGAAGTTTCTGATATTCTTCTGATCCATTCGTTCTCCTATTCAAACTTTCCGCCAAGCAGACTGCGTCCGGCACCATTTTCAAACACATCTGCAGTCATCCGGTTGTGGCCGGCCATCTGCAGTTCATATACAAGCAGAGTCCCGCCGATACATGCAATTTCCATTGCATGATCCTTGAATCCTATCACAGTACCTGGTTCGGCCTTCTGTTCTTCTGTTCTCTTTCTGACTTTGTAGAATTTGATTCTGGTATCTTTGATTGCTCCATAGCTGATTGGCCAGTCAATAAGAGCTCTTGCATGGTTATACAGTTCATCAATCGGTTCTTTCTGAAAGAACAGCTGTTCCTGTTCTTTGGATATGTTTCTAGCTAAGACGACCTGACTGTCATCCTGTTCCGTTCCCTTCAGACCTTGAATAATCCTAGGAAGTGTCTGAATCAGCAGTTCAGCAGAAATGCTCTCCAATTCTGCACTCAGTTCTCCGGTGGTTTCATCAGGGCCGATTGCTGTTTTCTTCTGTGCATATACTGCCCCTGCATCCATAGCCGCAACCATTTTCATGATGCTGACGCCTGTTTTTGAATCTCCATTCCAAACAGCGTGATGGATTGGAGCTCCTCCTCTATACTTGGGAAGCAGAGATGGATGGACATTGACACAGCCATATCGAGGATACTGTAATATTTCATCAGGTATCATCTGCCCATAGGCACAAGTTACAATCAAATCAGGTTTCACATCCAGTACCATCTGATACTCTTTTCTCAGCTTGATCGGCTGCAGTACTGGAATGCCATACTGATCTGCAAGAGCAAAGAGTATCAGAT
>CALEMD010000209.1 GCA_937902945.1 uncultured Erysipelotrichaceae bacterium
GGCCTCGGCAGTTGCTGGATCGGTTCCGCCGCTCTCATCCAGCAGAACCTGTTCTGCCTGTGCGAAGTACTTGATTCTCTCTTCCGGATCCTGACTTGCAGTTCCCTTTGCATACAGATCATCATATTCTGCATTAGAGAATCCACCCATGAATTTTGCATAGCCGCTGTCACTTGTAAACAGCTGCAGGAATGTTTCCGGATCATTGTAATCTCCAAACCATCCCATTGTATAGAAATCATATTTATAGGAATCGCGTGCGGTCTTCCAAGTAGATACATCCGGATAGACTTCAATCTTAACGGTGCATCCGATCTTATCTTCTATCTGCTGCTTATACCATTCCAGAATATTGCTGTCCAATGTAGTCGGTGTATATGCAATGACTGTCAGTGTTTCATCTGCCGCATTGCCTGTATGGCCTTCTTCTTTTGCGCCTTCTTCAAACAGAGCTTTCAAAGCTGCAGGATCTGCAAGCTTGGTATTCTCATCGCTCTTCAGCTCTTCTGACTGATAGGAACGGAATTCTGTATCACCAACAGTAATTCCATTAGGAATAACGGAATATGCCGGTATAGCGAGTCCATTCTGGAACAGGGCATTGTATTCTTCTCTATCCAGCGCAAGGGAAATAGCTTTGCGGCACTTCGCATTGTACATCAATCCAGAAGGTCCGCCGTTTCCATCTTTCTGCATATCGAATGCCAAATAGGTAATAGAAGGAGAGGTTATGCTTAAATGATTCATTGTTCCGTTATCTACATATTTCTGCCACTGATCTACATATTCCAAATCAGTCAGCTGCAGAACATCGAGCTGCTGTGATTCCATCAGCTGTGCCTGAGTAGCTGTTTCATTGACAACCTTCAGATTGACTGTCTGCAGTTTAACGTTATCCTTGTCCCAATAATTATCATTCTTAGTCAGTGTCATTGAATTCTCAAGAACACGATCAGAAATTACAAATGGTCCATTGAATACATGGAGCGAATAATCATTTGTCCAGTTGCCTCCGCTAGCTTCTGCAGCATCAATCAGATCCTTGCGGATTGGATAGAAGCACAGCATGGATACCTTTTTGATGAAAGTTGCATCAGGTGCTGCTAGTGTAGCAGTGAATGTATAATCATCAATCTTTGAAACAGCAATGTCATCAGCACTTCCTTCACCATTGTAGAATGCTTCTGCACCTGCAATTCCTGTTGCTAGGAATGCATATGGAAATGCATTGTCAGGAACCAGCAGACGTTTCCAGGAATCCACATAGTTGTCAGCTGTAACTGCAACTCCGTCAGACCACTTGCTGTCTTCTCTGAGATGGAATGTATATGTCAGGTTATCGTCACTGACGTCATAACCAGTACATCCCGCATTTTCAATCTTCTCAATCCCGTTTTCATCTGTGAATGTGCGGAAAAGACCTTCCTGCACTTCAGTCAATACCTGAAACTCATTTGCATTGCGGGCATCATTGACATCAAGAATTGACAGGTCTGTAAATACCATGTTCAATGTCTGATCCGCAGCAAGTGTTTCACTGCCTGACTGTGAAGATGCTGAGTTTGAAGCACCGGCAGATGATGATGCAGATGAACCGCAGCCTGCAAGCATTGCAGCTGCGAGCAATCCTGTAAAACCTTTCTTTATGATTCCTTTCATTTTCTTATCCTCCCTGATTCATTTCTGTTCTTCAGTCGCAGTGAGTCATGATCCGGATAATTTCCTCATCCGTTTTCACCATGCCTCTTGCGGCCAGACGGCCAATGTTCTGGATTGTATTCTCTACTCCCTTGGATACAATTCCATCTTCGCCGAAGAACTGCTGGCCATTGATATACATCTGATACCCAAATATTCCAGCCTCCACTGATGCAGCAATTTTAGCTGCACAGGATGGCTTAGCACCGTCACATATAATCCCTGATACAATCGCAAGCGAATTGACTAGCGTATGTGCAATCGCATTCAGATCACCGCCCTGCAGATATGCAATCCCGCATCCAGCTGCACATCCGGCACTGACTGCTCCGCAGAAAGCGGAAAGTTCACCAATGCCTGCCTTAAGATGAACAGCCGTCAGATTGGAAAGCACCAGAGCACGATAGAGCTGATCCTGAGAACTATGCAGCTCTGAAGCATATACAATGACCGGAACAGATACAGCAATTCCCTGATTTCCGCTCCCCGAATTAATCACAACCGGCAGCTCGCATCCACTCATTCTTGCATCTGATCCAGCCGCCGCCATAGCCTTAGCTTTAGTTTTAACACAGTCTGGTTCACTTGCTAGAATAACCGATCCAACATTGGCACCCCAGTTCCCATGGATACCCTCTTCAGCAATCTTGGTATTATATTCAATCTGCCTTTTCAATACAGCATTCACATCCTTAAGATCTGCATGCATAGCATAATCCACAATGGATTCCATATCCATATGTGAGCGATCTGCTTTCTTTGTCGGTACAGCTTCACATTTATCGTGACATTGATCCAGAATAACCTGATTGTTTTTTGAAATGTATACGATATTAACATGTCTTTCGCTGACTCTGACACATGCCGTATTATTACCTTTTGTTTCCGTAATCCGAATATCCAGTTTTTCGCCTTCATCTAAAGGCAGTACTTTGAAATCTGTATCATTGCGGTATTTAGCAATTTCTTTTCTCTGTTCATCTGTCACCTGGGCAATAACTTCCAATTGACGCTCAGGATATCCGGCAATGATGCCCGCACTAGCAGCAGTCTCAATGCCTTTCTGCCCTCCGGTATTCGGAACGATTACACTTTTAACATTCTTGACTATATTGCCGCTGACTTCAATCTTGACATGATCCGGCACTGTCCCGAGAATCTCGCGAGCCTTTGCAGCACAAAAAGCAATTGCAATCGGTTCCGTACACCCAAAAGCAGGGACAAGCTCTTCA
>CALEMD010000210.1 GCA_937902945.1 uncultured Erysipelotrichaceae bacterium
CGCAGCCACAAAGTTATCTCCTACAGCTGCTGTGCCAATTCCGCTTAATGACGAAGTATCTGTAGTGCTTAAACTGCCTATTGCATACATCGTTACTTTTCCAGAGGAAGAAACAACTGCAATTTCATTGTCTCCAATTGCTACATCAGATACACTCTGCGCAGATGTAATCTTGTTTGCTGCGTTATATGTACCAGAACTGACTAAAGTTCCATCTGACTTTCTTCCTATTGTCAGTTCATTGCCGGCATAAACTGCCTCAATGTCAGTCCAGTCGCCAACATTGCATGCACTGTCACTTCCAGCACATACGACCGTTCCATCATTCTTGAGTCCTACAGAATGATTGTCTCCCGCTGCGATCATTGTGATGTCTTTCCATGTACCTACATCACACGCAGTGCCAGCTCCGCTGCATACTACCGTTCCATCATTCTTCAAGCCAAGAGCAAATGTGCTTCTAGAACTGATCTGAACTGTATCTGTAAATTCACTGACAGCCGGCAGATTGGTACCATGCGTAATCAGCTTTCCGTTGCTGTCGATATAGATTGAGAATTTCTCAGCCAAAGTCAGTCGATTCTCGTTTCCAATAGACAGTTTATTACTGCTGCCTTTGCCAAATGGATTTACGATCAGGAAAATGACAATTGCAATAAGTGCCACTGCTCCGATTGCAATTGCAATGATTGTGTTTTTGCCAAGCTTCTTTTTCGCAGCTGCCGGTGCGGGTTTCTTTTGGACCGGAGCGGCTGGTTTTGCTTTCTGAACAGGCTCTTCCTCATAGTCATCATAATCATCTTCATCGACTATTTTATTTACTGTGGTCGGCTGAAAATCCTGTGTATTCATAATGCGTGTAGATTCCAAAGTTGCTTCGTCATCATCAGAAGCAGGTACAGAAACTGTATCTTCTATTTCTTCAGTCGGTGCTGTCATCTCAATATCAGAAGCATCTGTTTCTTTGCCAATGCTGTTCATAAACGGAATCTGAACACTGTCATCCAATGTTGCTTTTGGTTTTGTGATCACAACCTGTCTTGTGTTGTCCGCAAGATCCTGCAGAGAAACATGATAAAACTGTGCAATCATTTTCAGCTGCACTATATTGCATATTGTATTTCCATTTTCCCAGTTCATGTACTCCTGAACCGGAATATGAAGATTTTCTGCCAGATCTGATTGTGAGTACTGATAATGCTTGCGCAAAGCCGCTAGCTTAACTGGTAAAAGATTCGTCATTGTGATTCTCCTATATGCTATATTTTACTGATTTCCACGTATGTTTTCAACAGCGCGCAATGCTTTACGGATTTTTTCACATTAAAATTCACAGTCCTAGCTTCATTTAGAACATGAACCAAATCAAAAAGAACAGCAGATCTGTTTCAAATCTACCGTTCTTCCCTCTAATTCCTTCAGCTGATTCTCCATTTCTTATAACTTTCGGGATTGATCAATTCCTTATCAGCATTATGATCATATACACATCTGCCCTGTCTGAATGTCATCAGACAGTCAAAGTTATCATCAAGAACCGCAAAATCCGCATCTTTGCCAATTCGAATGCTCCCTTTATGGTCTGCAAATCCATAGCATTGAGCAGGATTCAGACTTGCCATGCGGCTGACATCCATAATTTCCATCCCCATGTTAACGACTAGATTCTTCATTCCATATAAGACAGATTTAGCACTTCCGCAGAGTCTTCCTGTATCTGTCAGACAGAAACCTTCTTTTGTTATATTCAGCACCCCAAAATTCTCAAAATTGTATTTTCCAGGTGCCATGCCTGCCATTGGAATGTTATCTGATATCATCATGAACTTATGAAAAGCATCATTCTTTGTACGAAGCATAATTTCGATCATCTCGTTGCGTACATGCAATCCATCACAGATGATCTCATTGTAAACGTCATCATTCAGCAGAGCTGCACCTAAAGCTCCCATATCACGATGATGGATACCGGTCATAACATTGGCCGTATGGGTTGTTACAGTTATTCCTGCTTCAAAGGAATGCATTGCCTGCTCATAACTGGCATTGGTATGCGCCATTGCGCATTGAATTCCATTTTCTGTGAATTTCTGAATTGCCGCATCGACACCAGGCAGTTCTGGTGCAATAGCAACCAGCTTCAGCTGTCCCTGTCCTTCATCGATCATCTGCTGCACATGTTCCATCGATATATCCGGGTGTCCGGTGTCTATGCCCTTCTCGCCTACTCTGTTTAGATAAGGGCCTTCTGAATGAATGCCCATGATCTGTGCCCCATCCATATTCATGCACTGTGCTTCCACCACTGCATCATACGCATCCGCATCCATACATGTAGGGAATGCGCCGGTTACTCCTTCACTTGATAAAGCTTTCATCCAATGGCAGACATTCTCAGCCGCATGCGCATCAGCACTAGGACCATATCCCATCATTCCATGATTATGTGTATCTATAATGCCTGGAATGATGATGCAGTTCTTTACATCCAGATCGGCTTTCATCTGATCAGCATTGATCTGTCTGATGTTTTTTATAACATCGTTTTCAATCTCTAATGCGCCTGAAATCATCCCTCTGTCAGTCAGAATCCGTTGACTTTTGATAATCATTCCAATGTACCTCCTTAATACAGATCATAATAAGTAATCAGCTGCACATGATTTTTCTCAATCCATTCTTTGAATTGGGATGACATGCACATCTGTGCATCTTTGCAGCGTTCCAACGACAATGTCGTCAGTTCCAGCAATTCTGCGTCGATATATCCTGGATGACCGCCTACCCATCCATATTCACTGCTTAGGTAATTCTTCTCAGCACTCATAAAATCCGCAAACGGATCTTTATTCAGCTGGGCTGCCGGATCAAATACTTTCTTTGTGCTCATCTTTCCGAGCATTGTTGCCGCGTGCACCTGCTGCATTATATCCATTGAAAACGGTATTCCTGTATCCTTCGACAGTCTGCGCAGCACGTCCATGTAATTCTCGTGCATCAAAGAGTGCGCATGAAGATATCCAGGCTTTCTTCCTGTCAGTGATACAAATCTATCGTACTGAGCCTTCATCTCCATATACACTTCGTCATATGGAAACATTGCCCGTCTTCCCTCTTCACTTTGAAACTGAGGGTCCTGCAGACGCACTCCTGAACGTATAAACTCTCCTTTTTCATCCACCAGATGCGGTACCGATCTTTTATCGCACACCGGTTTTCCAGATACAATATTGAAGTCAATGCCAAAGCAGACCTGCGGTCTGTTTTTCATAAATGTTACGGCATATTCTGAAGATGGCATATTTGTAAAAAGTCCTGTATTCCTCAGCACTCCAAAATCAATGCTATCCACAATGCCGTCTGTTACTCCTCTTGTAAATCCAAAATCATCTCCCTGAACCAATAGTTTCATCCGTTCTTTCCTCTTTTCATGATTATGTATTCTTTGAGTATTTCTACGCTTGCATCAAGCGTTTTCATGTCCACATTATAGTCACTGCTGTGCTTTGCATTGGGAAGAACAAAATCATTGCCGATTCTTTCTCCATAGATCAGCATCGCTGATCTTGGATACTCTCCCAACGTACATTGTGTCAGCTGTTTTTCACTTAATTCTTTTCTATTAAGATTCAATGTATCGTTCTTATCTATAGCATTGATATCATTGATTTCTGCGTCTGCCCCATATACAAGCATATGCTGTGAACCGCCAGCAATATTGCCCACAAACAGAATAGGCACATTATCAGGAACCTTTTCTTTCAGTATTTTGGCACCCTGCAATGAAGAAGCACTCTCATCGAGCAGAATAAATGCTGTATCTGAGTTCCTGCCGAATTCTTCAGCAAGTTTAATCACTGCTGCAGCTGCAGCACTGTTCATTGAAAAGTTGCTTTGGTTTGATCTTCCTTTTAAAAACACATGTCCTGTATAGATCAGTATCAGTGCCGCAATCATATATAGAACTTTAAGCAGCATTGCTGCTTTATTCATATTCAAAATCAGCAGTGCCGCCGGAATCCAGCAAAGCATTGCCAGCAAAGCTGATAGAATGATATTGATTCTGTCCTGCCTGCGATTCTTGTCCATGCTGAAGGGATACCATTTATATCCCTTGAGTACGGCCGTTTCAGGTGTATCATACGCAGCGGCAATAACAACCTTAGC
>CALEMD010000211.1 GCA_937902945.1 uncultured Erysipelotrichaceae bacterium
AGAAGACTAATCGTCCGCTTTCGGACGATTTTCTTTATATTCAGCATAAGTGTCAGGGGGAAATGAAAATGAAGAAACTGACTGTTATTGTAACAAGCGCGCTGCTTCTTTCGCTGACTGCGTGTACATCCGAAACAGCCCAGCAGGTATTTGAAAAGGCAATCAAGAATTCATTGTCTGCGGATAGTGTTTCAATGGAAATGAACATCGATATGAATGTTGAAGCTTCAGGCATGAACATGGATATGCCAATGACCGTTAATATGCAGATGGCAAATATGCAGGATGCGGCTGCTTCCATCATTCATACAGAATCAGCAGTTACAGTATTAGGTACAGAGTCGAGTGCCGAAGCATGGATTGCAGATGGAAACATCTATATAGATGCGGCCGGGACAAAGACGGTTGCAGCTTACAGCAGTGTGGATCTGGATAAGATGCTGAGCATAGCTTCATATGATTCATTTGACTCATGCACTCTTGCTAAAGACAATTCTGATAAGGTGCTGACATGTACAGTGAACCCTGATAAGATCTCTGAATTGATGAAGGGTCTTCTGTCTGGAAGTGCTGACAGCGCAGCTTCAGAACTTCTTTCTGAAATGACCTTCACAATCGATCATTTCATTTACCGAATTGATAAAGACAGCAATTTAAAATCTCTGTCATTTACAGCAGAAGCTGAGGGTACTGTTGAAGGGACAGAAATGGCTTTGACAATGGATGCATCCGCTTCTTATTCTGATTGGAACAATACAGCAGTAGAGAAGCCGGATCTGACAGGTTTTGAAGACAGTACTATATCTAGTATTGCCAAGCCAAAAGAAATTGCCCTGAGTGATTTCAAGCTGGATGCTGGACATGTGTACAATACTGTTGGAATTTATACGGAAGCAGAAGATGCGGCTGTAGCAGCTGAAGACATTGATTTGGCTATGTCGATTGTATTTGATGATTCCAGCAGTGCAGCAATGACAATCAATGGTGCTGAGTAAGCGGCAAGTTATGTGCTGAGCGATACAGAGTTCACATTGACAGACAGTACAGATACAGCCTTTCAGATTGTGCCAACTGAAACCGGCTTCTACATACTTTGGGAGGGAATGTGGCTGATATTTGAATAGCTGATTCTGATTGGTGAAACAAAGTGATTTCCGAAAGCTAACTATATAAATATCAAGTGGTTTTATGAAATAGTTTGAAAATATAA